>JBCBZL010000405.1:0-3236 GCA_039815385.1 Cyanobacteria bacterium P01_A01_bin.114 | reverse complement strand
GAACTGGGCAAGGCTTTACGCAGCTTGCTGTTAGATAACCAATCAGCGGCTCTGGGGGCACAGGCAGAGCTGTTGCTATATGCCGCCGATCGCGCTCAACATATTGAAGAGGTGATTGTTCCCGCCATTGAGGCCGGCAGTTGGGTCTTGTGCGATCGCTTCATTGATTCAACCGTGGCTTACCAGGGCTATGGGCGGGGCCTGAGCCTTTCGCTGATCGAACAGCTCAATGCGATCGCCACCCAAGGCACATCAGGCCATCTGACGCTGTGGCTGCAGTTAGACGCAGAGCAGGGACTGGCCCGCAGTCACTCTCGCGGTCAGCTTGATCGCCTCGAACAGTCGGGCTTGATCTTTCACCAGCAGGTGCAGCAGGGCTTTGAAACCTTGGCAGAGCAGCATCCTGAGCGGATTGTACCGATCGATGCCACGCAGTCAGAAGAGCGGGTCGCGCAGCAAATTCAAACCGTTTTAGAACAGCGCATAAAAACATGGTACGGGCGATATTCTCAGATTTATTAGGCCAAGAGACCGCGGTTGATCTGCTCTGTCAAGCGATCGCCCAGCAACGAATTGCCCCGGCCTATCTCTTTGTCGGGCCAGCCGGTACGGGGCGCGGCTTGGGCGCGCTACGCTTTGCTGAGTGCCTATTGCAAACGGCTGATCAGGCGGTTGGGCAGGTGCGGCGACGCATTCACGATCGCAATCATCCCGATTTAATGTGGGTGGAGCCTACCTACCTGCATAAAGGTAAGCCCGTCACCACTGCTGAGGCCGAGGAACTCGATCTGAAGCGCAAAAGCCCGCCGCAAATTCGCCTGGAGCAAATTCGTGACGTGACCCGGTTTTTGTCGCGCCCCACGCTCGAAGCGCCTCGGGCTGTCGTGGTGATCGAAGGGGCGGAAACCATGGCCGAGTCGCCCGCAAACGGCTTGCTCAAAACCTTGGAAGAACCGGGCAACGCTACGCTGATTTTGTTAGCCACAGACAGCGCTAACCTGCTGCCCACAATTGTGTCTCGCTGCCAAAGTATTCCGTTTCGGCGATTGTCACAAACCACCATTGCGACGGTGTTGACCCAGTCGGGCCATGCCGAGATTTTGCAGCAGCCAGACGTGTTGGCCATGGCCCAAGGCAGTCCGGGACAGGCGATCGCCGCGCTGCAGCAATTACAAACGCTGCCAGCGGATCTCGTTGCTGCGCTGCAGCAGCCCCCTCCCAATCTACGCGTTGCGTTGGAACTTGCTCGCCGCGTGAGCAAAGAACTTGATACCGAATCACAGCTCTGGCTCGTGGAATATCTGCAGCAACGACTCTGGCAAACCCAGCGATCGCCTGCTCTGCTGGCTGGTCTAGAACAGGCTCACTTTCAGCTGCGGCGCTTCGTTCAGCCCCGCCTCGTCTGGGAAGTGATGCTGATGAAGTTTGTCACGGCCTGAAGCGCTGGCTTAACTCATGAAATACACTGGGCGCAAAGAGTCGCGCCGAGAAATGACCCTCCTCTATGTCAGAAAATCAACCTGCACCAGAGTCCGCTCAGCTATTAGAAGACCCGAAGGAGACAAGACGTAGAAAACGCCAGAAGCGCACGCAAATGATTTTGCGAGTGCTGGGTATTCCTGGGGGGCTTGGGGTTGCGGCTACAGTGCAGCAACTGCAAGCGGGACAGATTGGCTTAGCGTTGTTGACGGGACTGGCGTCGATCGGGGGGGGCGTGCTGGCCATCTTTGCCAAGTTCTTTTCCGAGCTATTCAATAAAGTTCTAGATCTCATTGAGGAACGGTTAGAAGAAACCACTGATTCGCTAGCAGAGTGGATTGTGGCCCAGTTAGAGAGTGCATTGGTGCGCTTTTGGTGGCAGGTGACGCCGCAGTTTCGTGGGGCCTATTACAAGAGTCTGATTTATCACTACCGCACCTATCGGACTCAAGGCTTGAAGACGCCGGGGGAGTTTAGCCCCGATTTAGCCAAGGTGTTTGTGCCGCTACGCATCACCGCTAAAAGCCTGGAACAAATTTCTCCGGCGCTCATTCAGCGGCAAGAAGCCACAGGCAACTTAGAAATTTGGGACTTTTTGGCCGAGAGCAAACGCGAACCCGCCTATCAGCGCATCGTGATCATTGGTGCGCCGGGGTCGGGTAAAACGACGCTGCTGCGCCACATCACGTTGACCTATGCCTACAACACCCATCAGCACCGTAGCCGTAAAATGCCAACGCTGGTACCTGTGTTGCTGCCGCTGCACAAAATTCGCGATGACATCACGGTTGAACAGCCCAAAGCCTTACCCGCTCTCATTGTGGCGCAGGTAAAAACCTTACCCAGGGGTAAAACCTTAAACCTTTCGCCCCAGTGGTTTGAGTCCAAATTACTGAATGGCAAATGTTTGGTGATGCTGGATGGGCTAGATGAAGTCGCAGACGAAACCCAGCGGCAGCAGGTAAGTCGGTGGGTGGATGAGCAGATGCGGGCTTATCCAGATGCGTTATGGATTTTGACCTCACGACCCTACGGCTATCGCAATGCCCAACTAACGGAAGCTCGCACAACGCTGGGGGTGCAAGCCTTTAATTTGAGGCAGATGGAGCTATTTTTGCGACGGTGGTATCTGCAAAATGAAATCTTGCGGCAAGCACGGCAGCGTGATCCAGGCGTTGAGGCAGCGGCAGAAAATAAGGCTGATGACCTCATTGGCCAGATCAAAAATTACCCCCCACTAGCAGCAATGGCGCTCAATCCGCTGCTGCTGACGATGATTGCCACGGTGCATGATAACCGGGGAGCCTTGCCGGGGAGTCGGGTCGATCTCTATGACGAGATTTGTGATGTGCTGCTGGTGCGACGACAAGAGGCTAAGGGACTAACGGAACCCTTTCCGTTGAAGGCTGAGCAGAAGAAGTCGGTGCTGCAGGTGTTGGCGCTGGAACTTATGGTGCATGAGGCACGAGAGTTTTCCGCTGCCCAGGGCGCTGCGATGGTTCAAGCTCCTTTGCGAGCTGTCGCTGGAGACGGATTGACTCCGAAAGACTTCTTAGAGCATATTGAAACCGTCAGCGGGCTTTTATTGGAGCGCGAGGTGGGACTGTATCAATTTGCCCATCTCAGCTTTCAAGAATATCTGGCGTCAGTGCAGATTAAAGAAACAGGACGGAATGACCAACCCAGTTCTGCAGAGCTGGCAACTGTTCCGGCTCCAAGGATAATCCGCCCGCCATTGCATGGCCGCCACCGGAAAT
>JBCBZL010000184.1:0-9892 GCA_039815385.1 Cyanobacteria bacterium P01_A01_bin.114 | reverse complement strand
TGTCTCGAGACCAGGCCCAAAGAAAAAGTGGATTTCCGTTTTTTAAAGAGTTTTTTGTTGGATATCAAAAAGGCCTTCAAGAACGTGTATCGTAAGGCGTTTTCCGTCGGTGACATAAACAGATTGATCAAAGCCAGTTTCACGTCAAACTGCTCTTGCAACCGAAACATCAGTTCGGCTGCCAATAGTGAATGTCCACCTAAATCAAAGAAGTTGTCATCGATACCCACCTGTTCCAAGGATAGTGTCGCTGCCCAGAGGTCAGCAATCTGAGCTTCTAAAGGGGTACGCGGGCTCGCAAACGCTGCCTCAGACTGGATGCGAACTCGCGGTGGCTCAGGCAGTGCCCGTCGGTCTACCTTACCGTTGGGGGTCAAAGGGAAATCTGGCATCACCACAAAGGTTGAGGGCACCATATAGTCTGGGAGCTGAGCCTGTAAAAAACGTCGTAGCTCAGGCACAAATTTGATCGCCGTTTGAGTGCGAGCGGGTTGGTTGGCATAGGCTGACCAGGTAGCCCGCTCCAAAATATCGATGGAGGTCATGATGGATGAAAAAAGATAAACAGCAGAGATAAACAGCCGATAATATTGATCGCCGAGGCGACCAGGTCAGCTATGAACCCGTTTATGCGTCGGTTTCTAGTCGCTGAAAAACAACGTCGTAAGTATTGGCTTGGCGCTCTTCTGACCAGGTAATCAACACCTTATAGCCAAGCTTTTTACCCAACTGCCAAAGCGCTTCTGGATCAATGCCCTGAGATGGACTCTGCACCTGCAAGGCGGCTCTCAAATCTGCCACCGTTTGAATGTCGAGACGAGACTGTTTTAGCAGAGCCATGGCTGACAAAATAGAAGACACTCGAGCATTTTGCACCTGTTCAACTTTGAGACGCTGGGGCTGGGTTTCCGTTAGCAATTGGTGTAAATCAACCAGGGTCATGCCGGGCTGCCAGCGCATAAAAGAAAATGGAGGCATCCCGGCAGAGATCGGCGCAGAGACCGGCGCAGAGACCGGCCCAATATGCAGGACGACGTCATAGCGAAACTGCGTGAGCTCGTTGTGATATTCCCCTCGCTTAAGTTGGATTTCTACCTGGCTAATCTTGGAGAAGTGCTGCTGCAGGGCCGTAAACAAGCCTGGATCAATCACCAACTCACTCTCCTGGGCAAGGCGCTCTTGAATGCGGGCCTTTAAGTTCTGCACCGGTTCATCGTCATCTGCCTGGAACAGCTGAATCGCCGTGTGGAAGGCCTTTAGCAAGGGCAAACTGCGGATATCGCCGATAAAGATGCGACTGCCTACCTGGAGCCCTTCCACCAGTTTTGCCAACACTTCTACCAGATAGTCAATGCTGGGAAAATACTGCACCACCGAATTGATGACGACGGTATCCACACCAACGAGATCGCTGACTGAAACCCTATCTGCCGCCCCCACCGCCAAATCAACCGGCCAATCGGGATGAATTTCTCGCAGTCGATCTTGAATTAACTCAATCGCTTCGGCAGAGAGATCAATGCCGCGATACTGCTGACAGTGCGGAGCTAGGCGATAGAGTAACAACCCGGTACCACAGCCAATCTCAAACAGACGGCGCGGCTGTAGGGCTAAAATTCGCTCGACAGTATGGTCTACCCACTCATGCATTTCAGCAACCGGGGTTGGCATGCCAGTGTAGCTGCTGATCCACCCCGTAAGGTTAAAGGTTGGATCAGCCTGGGCAGATGATTGGCGATAAGTTTCATCCCAAATAGTTTGCCACTGCTGTGTTTTTGCCTGGGGCAGTGGCTCCAGGTTTTTTTCATCAGCAACGACATAGGCGACTAGCTGCTTATCTCCTGTAGGGGCAGCCTTCGCCACCACCACCGCTTCTCGAATCACCGCATGCTGGCGAAGGGTCCCTTCAATATCGCCCAGTTCGATCCGAAAACCGCGAATTTTTATCTGGTGGTCGCTCCGGCCTAGGCACTCCAGCATCCCATCTGGCAGGTATCGAGCTAAATCACCAGTTCTATAAAGCCGAGAGTCTG
Organism: Cyanobacteria bacterium P01_A01_bin.114; assembly: GCA_039815385.1. Taxonomy (GTDB): domain Bacteria; phylum Cyanobacteriota; class Cyanobacteriia; order Phormidesmidales; family Phormidesmidaceae; genus SIO4C1. The sequence goes on along the minus strand of JBCBZL010000184.1, from coordinate 7,859 downwards.
GATCGGGGTCAAACGGGTTAGGAATAAATCGTTCCTGGGTTAGCTCGGGGCGGTTAAGATAACCTTTGGCCAGCCCCTCTCCGCCAATGTAAAGTTCACCGACGATACCCACTGGGACTGGCTCTAAGGTTGTCTCGCCATTGTGGCAGGCAGGGCTCAGGAGATAGAGCTGCGTATTGGCAACCGGACGTCCAATCGGAACGGGATTGCGCCCTGATGTAACCGGGTACATAACCGAATAAATTGTCGTTTCGGTGGGGCCATAGAGATTCCAGAGCGCCTGACCGCGCTGAAGCAGCTGGTCAGCGAGATCTCGCGAGAGCACCTCACCCGCGCAGAGCATCTTCAACCCAGGGGAGCCTTGCCAGCCACTGGCCACCAAGATTCGCCAGGCAGAAGGGGTTGCTTGCGCAATGGTAATTTGGGCCTCACTGAGTATGCGAGCTAGCTGGTTCGGATCCTGGGCAGTTTCACGATTAGCCAGCACAATTTTTGCCCCAACCATCAGCGGCAAGATCAGCTCTGATACGGCGATGTCAAAGCAAACGGTGGTCAATGCCAGCATCGTATCTTGAGCGGTGATGCCAGGCGTTTGCCGCATATACCACAGCAGGTTAACCAGAGAGCGATGCTGAATCTGCACCCCCTTGGGTTTGCCGGTTGAGCCAGAGGTATAAAGAATGTAAACCAGATCTTCCGGCGAGTTAATGGGTTTGAGATTAGTCGTACTCTGCTGAGCAATCACAGGCCAATCAGTATCCACACACACGACCTTGGCCGTGGCCGCCGGAATTTTGGCGGCGAGGGTCGCCTCGGTTAACAAAACGGTGAGCTTGCTATCGCTCACCATAAAGGCCAGCCGCTCTGGGGGGTAAATCGGATCTAGCGGTACATAGGCCCCCCCAGCCTTGAGTACCGCTAACAGGGCCACCAGCAAATCCAGGGAGCGTTCCATAAAGATGCCGACTCGAACCCCTGGCCTCACGCCCAAAGTCCTAAGGTAGTGGGCACACTGGTTAACCCGCTGGTTGAGTGCATCATAGCTCAGCCGCGCCTGCTCAACCTGAAGTGCAATCGCCCTCGGCGTTCGCCGAACCTGCTCTTCAATCAGCTGAGGTAAGCACTGGTGGCGAGGATACTCAGTTTTAGTGTTGTTCCAATCAACCAGTTGTTGCAACTCTGCTGCTGTAAAGATAGAGAGTTCAGCAATGGACTGATCAGGATTACGCACAATTGATTGCAGCAATGCCGTTAAGTGAATGCCCATCCGTTCAATCGTTTGGAGTTTGAACAAATCGGTACTGTATTCAAAGTAACCCGTCAGTCCTGCCCCCACCTCTGTTAATTCAAGAAACAGATCAAACTTGGTCGTTTGGTTATCTAGATTAAGGTGGGTCAACGACAGTGCCGGGTGCTGCCAGTCTGAGACGGGCGTATTTTGCAGGTTGAACAGCACATGGAAGAATGGATTTTGACCCGGTTCATGGTTGGGATGCAGTGCCTGCACCAGCTGTTCAAAGGGTAAATCTTGATGGGCATAGGCCCCCAGAGTCATTTCTCGCACCCGCTGCAACACATCTCGAAAGCTTGGAGTGCCCGATAAATCGCTGCGTAAAACCACCGTATTCGGAAAGAAGCCGATCAGGCCCTCTAGCTCGGGCCGGGGACGATTGGCCAACAACGTGCCAACGGCAATATCGTCCTGACCGCTGTAGCGGTACAACAGTGTCTGAAACGCGGCCAGCAAGACCATAAATAAGGTTGTGCCAGTGTCTGTACCCAGCTTTTTTAAGGCTTGGGTTAACGAGTCTGACAGATTCAAAAACTGTCGCCCGCCCTCGTAGGTGGGTCTGGCGGGCCTAGGAAAGTCAGTGGGCAGCGCGAGTCTGGGTACGCCGTCTCCTAGCTGCTGCCGCCAATACGTAAGCTGTGATTCGCACCGATCGGGCTGTAACCACTGTTGATGCCACAGGGTAAAATCGGCATACTGCACGGGCAGGGGTGACAGCGGTGAGGGCTGATCTGCCTCATGGGCGATATAAAGCGACCCGATCTCCTGCATCAGCACGCCCACAGACCAGCCATCGCAGACAATGTGATGCAGATTTAGTAGCAGAATATGGTCGGTCTCACCAAGCTTAAACAGGGTGGCCCGCAGCAGCACATCTTTTGATAAATCAAAGGGGGTTCGGGCGGCTTCTACTAGCTGCCGCTGGGCTTCTTGTTCTCGATCGGCCTCTGGCAGTGACGACAAATCAACCTCAGAGACAGGACAGTCTGCTGTTTCATGAATGACCTGGACAGGTCTACCCGCTACGACTTCAAAGGTGGTGCGTAGGGTCTCATGGCGATTGACCACCGTCTGCACACTCTTCGCCAGCGCCTGACGAGATAACGGCCCCTTTAGCCGAAAAGCCTCGGGGACTGTATAAAAAGGATGCTGAGCCACAAGCTGATCTAAAAACCAGAGGGGCGCTTGCATCCACGTCAGGGGAAGCCGCTCAGGAGGCTGCTTAGGAGACCGCTCACGATGCGTGAAGGGTTTGAGCGGCAGCCGCTCAGGGGCGGCGGGCTCGGCTGACAGCCACGCTGTCAAAGCCCCGAGCCGAGATGTCTCAAAAAACTGGTGGAACGAAACCTCACGGTTAAGCGTTTCTCGAATTCGGGTAATGGCTTGGGTGGCCAGGAGGGAATCTCCCCCCAGTTCAAAAAAGTCATCCTTCAGGCCGACCCGCTCAACCCCTAAGACGGTTTCCCAGATGTGAGCCAGGGTCTTTTCCGGAGGGGTCTTAGGGGCGACAAAGTCAGCGCCTGTAGGCTGGCCTGGAGCTGGTAGATTGCGGCGATCAACTTTGCCGCTGGGGGTGAGTGGAAAAGTCTCTAAGCAGACCACTGCGCTAGGGACCATGTAGCTGGGCAGGCGATCTTGCAAAAACTGTTTGAGAAACTGTGCACCATCGGGAAGGTCGTCAAACTGATTGGTGAGCGCGGGTGCGATCGCATAGCCCACTAAACGTTTCTGACCGGGGCGATCTTCGCGGGCCACCACCACGGCCTCTGAGACCGCTGGGTGCTGCTCTAACACCGCCTCAATTTCACCCGGCTCAATCCGATAGCCCCGGATTTTGATCTGCTGATCGCTGCGGCCCAAATATTCATACTCCCCCCCCGGTAAACAGCGAGCCAGGTCTCCTGTTTTATAAAGGCGATCTGCCTTGATCGTCCCTGGGGTTAGCAAAAAGCGCTCTGCCGTCAGGTCGGGTCGATGGAGATATTCCCTGGCGAGACAGTCGCCGCCAATATAGATCTCACCCACATCTCCCGCTGCAACGGGGCGTAAATTTTCGTCGAGTAAATGGATCTGAGCATGGGGCAGCGCCTTGCCGATCGGGGGCAGCAGGGGCCAGGTGTGAGGGTCACCCGTCAGCCGATGGGCCGTGACCACATGGCTTTCTGACGGTCCATAGTGATTATGCAATGAGCAATGGGGCATCTGGGTAAACCACTGCACCAGGGCGGGGGTTGTCCGCAGCTGCTCGCCTGCCGTAATCACTTCTTTGAGATAGAGCTTATCGCCACCCTCTTTGACAGCGGCTTCTGCCAGATATTGCAGGGCAACAAAGGGTAGAAATAAACGCTCAATTTTCTCTTGCGCTAAAACTTTGAGCAGGCGAGCAGGGTTTCGGCGAGTCTCGTCTGCGATCATGACTAGAGTGCCTCCCACTGCCAGGGTTGAGAAGATCTCTTGAAACGAGACATCGAAACTGATGGGTGTAAATTGAAGCGTTTTACCGGTGGTCACCGCCGAGTTGTCGACCTGCCAGCGAATTAGATTAATCAAAGCGGCATGGGGTAGAGCGACCCCCTTGGGGTTGCCCGTTGAGCCAGACGTATACATCACGTAGGCCAGACGCTCGCCCAGACGCTCGCCCAGACGCTCGGCCAAACCGTCAGCTGGCAGGTGCTCAGGGTTTTTATCCGAACAAGCCGAAATGGCTGGCCATTGGGCATCGAGGCAGACAACTTGTTGCCCCTCCAGGGGAAGCTGGAGGTGGCTTTGGGTAATGACAACAGACACCCGAGCCTGCTTCATCATGTAGATTAATCGGTCATCAGGATAGGCAGGATCTAGCGGCAGATAGGCCCCCCCGGCTTTGAGCACCGCTAGCACCGCCACGATCAGATCAAGGGAGCGACCCACACAAACTCCCACCAAGCTGTCGTGGCTGACACCCTGCGATCGCAGGTAGTGGGCTAGATGATTGGCACAACCATTTAGGGCGTGATAGGTCACAAACTGCTCTGTATCTTTGACCGCTATGGCCGTGGGGGTTTGCTCAGCCTGGGCTTCTAAAAACTGGTGAACCCACTTAATCTCTTTTGCAGAAGCAGCAGCCTGATTTCTAAATGAGGTGGATAACATAGCTGATTCTAACGCTCCTATTTCAACGGTCTTAATTGTGTCGATACGGAACCCGGAACCCTGGGCTACTTTCCCTCGGGCACGGCAAGACCTCACATCTGAAGTCAGACAGACAGCAGAACAAGATTTAGGTATCCGTAAGATTGAGTCTGCACGGGTGTTTACGTCCAGAAATTTGCGCCCAGAAATCTACATCCAGAGACCTACAGTCAGCCATGCACGGATGACTGCTTAGCAAGGTTTTTCTGAACCAGAGAAGATTCTTGTTTGGTCACAAATACTCAACGTCGCCAGCAGATTGACAACGTTTATTCAGCCGTCCAATATCGGACGGCAATTGGGGAACACTTGCCAAAACAAAAAGATCGAACAAGCACAGTTTCAGAGTGATTCAGTCCGCATGTATATTTCGGCAGAAACTATTCTAAAGGTTGGAATTAGAAAATCTAGCAAACAACCAAGGAAGCACAAAAGTGAATGAACAGCTGGCAGCTCGAACCACAGAGCGAGAGCTAAAGCCACTCAGTTTTTTTCCAAGAACTCGTCCAGCAATAGGGGGCACTTGCTAAAGGAGCTCAGGTCGAAAAGCGAACTAAACTTAAGTATATTCGCTTAGAAAGGGCTACATCAGATTTAAACCTCATTTCCCAACCAAACAAACCGTATCTATAGAAAATATTATGTTTTTTTTATACCTCGAAGGAGCCGTTTTTCGAATAATTTTCCATGAATAAATTTAAAGACCCATCTAAACAGGGAGATGCAGCGAAATTCGCTTTCGGAACATACTGAGATCTTTGATCGGTATCTGTTAAATTGTATGTACGTGATTGCCCTAAGGGTAGATAGTAAAAGCAAGCATACGGGCTTGCAGGATGCATATATGGCAGATAAATGCCAGATCGGTAAAAACACGTACAGCTGCGTGAGAGGTTTGGGGGCAAAGCCGTGTTGGCTATCGGCGTTTGGGGGTGGCCGTAAATGTGATAAACACGGAGTAAGCCTCGGAGTATTCTGTTGAACACGCATGCAGAATCAGCAACGTATTGACAAACCTAGCCCAGATCGATGGGCGGCGCTGCCCTGGGTCATCGCCGTAGGGCTGTTGCTGCGGATAGGAGGGGCATTGGCCACCGAGCAAATCTCCCATCCTGATGAACTCTTTCAGTATTTGGAACAGGCCCACCGGCTCACGTATGGTTACGGCACCCTCCCCTGGGAATATGTCCACGGTATTCGCAACTGGCTGCTGCCGGGGCTGCTTTCGCTAGTGCTCTCTAGCTGCCGTGCGCTAGGAATAGACGACCCTGATGGGTATATCTTAGGGGTGCAAATTTTGGCCTGTATCGTCTCAGTCTCTGCAATTTATTGCACCTATTGGATAGGTCGGCAAATGGGGTCTGAGGCGGTGGGGCGGGTTGCCAGCCTGCTCACCTGCTTTTGGTATGAGATGGTTATGCAGGGGCATCGGGCCACCCCAGAAATTTTAGGAGCCTATCTGCTGCTGGGAGCCATCACCTGTCTGGTGCGGCAGCCTACTCGGAAAAGCGCTTTTGGGCTGGGGCTATGCTGTGGTCTGGCGGTGGCTTTACGGCTACAGTATGCGCCAGCGGTGGCTGCGGTGGCTTTGCTGTTGCTGTTAGACGGCTGGCGAGGAAGATGGTCGCTCCAGAAAATTGCGATCGCAACTGCCGGTTTATTCACGATTGTCCTGGTGGCAGGCTGGCTTGACTACTACGTCTATGGCAGCTTTTTTGTGTCGTACTACAACAACTACCTCTACAACAAGGTCTATGAGGTCAGTAGCCTCTGGGGTGAACAGTCTCTTGGGTACTATCTGGCCAAGCTAGGCGTCTACTCTGCCGGGCTCTTTTGGGTGGCTATCGTCGGGAGTCTGCTGCGCAGGGGGCCAAAGCCCTGGCGACTGCTGACGCTGCTAGTCAGCATCTGGCTACCCCACACCCTGATTGCCCACAAAGAATATCGATTTATCTTTGCTGCTATCCCGCTGTGCCTGGTGCTGACGGCCATTGTGTTTGTCGATCTGTCAAAGAGACTGCAGCAGCGATTGTTTGTGAAAAAAGCCGTCTTTGGGACGTTGGGGCTCTCCATCGTGACCGGGTTACTGGTCAGCTTGCTAACGATGGGTAAAAATAACGAACTTCAGGCTTATCTGTATCTAAACGATCAGCCTGGTGTGGTATCAGTATTGAACCTTAGCTCTCCATGGTATGACTCGGGTGGCTACTACTATTTGCACAGAGACGTACCGATTTATTTCCCAAATCATATAGATGGAATATCGGTGAGTCAGCTGTCTCGCTATATCAGCCATGTGGTTTGTTTACAAGATTACCCGTCAATTCCAGGGTTTACAGTTGGGGCGCAGTTTGGGTGGGTAGATGTGCGCACCGCCGACGCACCGCCTCCAGAAACCCTGGCTGTAGAGACTCGTCGCCCTGAGCAGGTTGGCGTTGACGACATCTTTTTGCCCAAGGTGACACCGCGATTTTGATCGCATAGCGGCTAAGAGCTGCTAATGATGTCATGGCTGGGGCAGTATTCTTGCCAAATTGGCAACTCCTGCTGAAGGGTCTGCGATTAAATGTGAAACAAAGGGTGTTTTAGAAAACATCCTGTGAACACGCTGTTCCACAGAACCCTCTGCTTAACAGGGAGAACCCACATGCTACCCAACGCGATTTTTGAGCGCGTCAAGGCATTCTTGATTCGCATTATCAGAGACGAAGACTTTCGAGCCCAGCTCCAGACGGGGGCTGTCGAACAAACTCAAAAAGTCTTGAGAGACAACGGTTATACTTTCTCCAAAGATGAGTTTGAATCGGCTACGCTCAAGATTCTAGAGCTCAAAGAACAAAACCAGTTCCACGAACTTACGGAGGCAGAGCTCGTGAGTGCGGTGGGTGGCTGGCTAGATCAGGGGCCGATTATCCAACCCCTGTATGGTGTAGTGGTTGATCCCCCTAAGGATGACTATCCCCGGCCTTATCCTAAACCTCGTCCCTGGCCTCGCCCAAGGCCTCGTCCCTGGCCTCGCCCGACACCTCGTCCCCCTGGCGTGATTACCCCGATCAAGCCCCCCATTGCGCAACCCCTCTATGGTGTGGTGATCTCGTCGTTGGATTAATGCACTGTTGGACTAATCACTGTTGGATTAATGCACTGTTGGGCTAATCACTGTTGAGCTAATGCACTGTTGGACTCATACACTATGACCTATCATCGAACCAGCTACGCAGTTTGGGAAATTACGCTTAAGTGTAATTTAGCTTGCAGCCACTGTGGTTCAAGCTAAATTACACTTAAGCGTAATTTCCCAAACTGCGTAGCTGGTTCGATGATAGGTCATAGTGTATGAGTCCAACAGTGCATTAGCTCAACAGTGATTAGTCCAACGACGAGATCACCACACCAG
>JBCBZL010000136.1:0-11965 GCA_039815385.1 Cyanobacteria bacterium P01_A01_bin.114 | reverse complement strand
GTGTTGAGAGGCGTCGGGGAGATCGTCGTAGTAGATGGCGAGGGGAAACCAGGTGTCGAGGGGCATGGGGGGGAGTGGGTGGTGGGTGGTGGGTAGTGGGAAAAGGCGAAAGGGGAAGGGCGAAAGGCGAAAGGGGGGTGATCTAGTCAAACCTTATTGAATTTGTAAAAAAGGCATAATCTGCACTGAAGATTAGCCACTAGACTTTAAGATCGAATATAGATATTAATTTCGGTTAACGAAACGTTTCATTTTAACCCCAGTTCTGCTTTAACTTGCCTATGACCTTTAATGCACCCGACCCAATTCAGGCCCTGCGAGAAGCGCTGCGGTTTTCGCCTGAAAATGTGCCCCTACGGCAGCATTTGGCTGAAACGTTGCTGAGCCGGGGTGAGGCGACGGCGGCTGAGCAGGAGTATGCGAAGGGCCTGGAGATGGCCCCAGACAATCAGGATTTGCAGTTTGGGCTGGCTCGGGCGTTTTATCAGCAGGGTAAAGATGCCCAGGCGCTGGCGCTGATGGAAAGTTTAGTGGGTGACGGGGAGGTTAAGGCAGCGGTGCTGACGCTGTATGCTCGGCTGCTGCTGCGCTCGGGTGAGGTGTCTGAGGCGGTTAATCAGTTTCGGGCGGCGATGGTGCAAGACCCAAGCTTGCAGGCGTCTGATCTGGCAGAGCGGCTGGGGATTGACGCGGATGCGGATGCGTTTGTAACCGAGGGGCGAGTTCGGGCGACCTGGGATGACATCGTAGATGACGGGCTGGGGGATGTGATCGAGCGGCCCAGCATCACGTTTGAAAATGTGGGCGGCATGGAGTCGCTCAAAGAAGAAATTCGGCTGAAGATTATTTATCCGCTGACCCATGCCGAGATGTATAAGGCCTACGGCAAAACCGTCGGCGGTGGGATTTTGATGTACGGCCCACCGGGGTGTGGTAAAACTCACCTGGCGCGAGCGACAGCGGGGGAAATTGAGGCCAATTTTATCTCGGTTGAGATCAGCGACGTGTTGGATATGTGGCTGGGCAACAGCGAGAAAAACCTGCACGAAATTTTTGAAGAGGCTCGCCAAAATACGCCCTGTGTTTTATTTTTTGACGAGGTTGATGCGCTAGCGGCGAAGCGGTCTGATTTTCGCCAGAGTACGGCGCGACAGCTGATCAACCAGTTTTTGGCTGAGCTAGACGGGGTGCAGTATTCTAACGAGGGGGTGCTGATCTTAGCGGCGACGAATGCGCCCTGGCATCTGGATAGCGCTTTTCGGCGACCGGGGCGATTTGATCGGGTGCTGTTTGTGCCGCCGCCAGATGCGGTGGGACGGGCGCAGATTTTGCGGCTACAGTGTCAGGGTAAGCCGGTCGAGGATATTGATTTTGAGCATGTTAGCCAAAAGACGGATAAGTTTTCGGGGGCAGACCTCAAGGCTTTGATTGACTTAGCGGTGGAGGCCAAGCTGCAGGAGGCGATCAGGTCAGGCATCCCGAAGCCGCTGGAGACTCGGGATCTGGTGAAAGCGGCTGGCGGGGTTAAGCCGTCTACTGGGGAATGGTTTATGACGGCGCGAAACTACGCCATTCATGCGAACCAGGATGGTATTTATGATGAAATTTTGCAGTATCTGAAGCTGTAATGATGAGCCGATATTGGTGCCAAGATGAGCCAGGGCCAAGATGAGCGCATACTTTGAGCGGGCCTTATTACTGTTTGAGCAACATCGCTATGGGCAAACAGAGGCGGCCCTAAGAGAGCTGCTGGCTGAGAACCCCGCCCATGCTCGAGGGTTGGCGCTGCTTGCTTTAACGCTGACCCGGCTGAAGCGCTACCCTGAGGCGACTGAGATGGCTCAGCAGGCGATTGGCAGCGACCCAGATATGCCGTTTGCGCACTATGCCCTGGCTGATGTGCACTACCATCGGGATGATTACAAGGCGGCGGCGGGTGCGATCGCAGAAGCCCTCCGCCTCGACCCCACTAACGAGAGTTTTTATGCCTTAAAAGCGGGTATTTTAGCTGACCAGGGGCAGTGGAAGGCGTCGCTAGAGGCTGCTGAGCAGGGGCTGGCCTTTGATGCTACCCACACGGGCTGCAACAACCTGCGGACGCTGAGCCTCAAGCAGCTCAATCGGCTTGAGGAGGCTGCCCACTCCATTGAAGGAACGCTACTGCAAGACCCAGAAGATGCCCTGGCCCATGCCAACCAGGGCTGGCTTTGGCTCGATCGGGGCAAAGCCAAGCAGGCGCAGGAGTCTTTCCAAGAGGCGCTGCGGCTACAGCCTGACTTAGACTGGGCCAGGCGGGGAATGATTCAAGCGCTCAAGGCAACCAATGTGATTTATGGTGCCTTCTTGCGCTACGCCCTGTGGATGTCAAAGCTGTCAGAAGGGCGACGCTGGCTGGTGGTGGCCATCCTCATCGTCGGGTTTCGCATCTTGCGGCTGATTGCCCAAAGCAGCACCGTCGGGCTGGTGATTGCGGCTCCGTTTATTGTGTTTTACATCAGCTTTGTGCTGTTTAGCTGGGTTGCTGACCCGCTGTTTAATTTACTGCTGCGCCTTAACCCCTATGGTCGAATGCTGCTGTCTAAAGATGAGCTGATGGCTTCTAATTGGATTGGGGGGCTGCTGGCAGGGGCCTTGGGCATAGGGGGCGCTGCGATCGCACTGGCCTTGGTGAGCTACCCTGGTGCCTGGCTAGTGGCAGTCGGGGGTGCGATCGCGCTGGGTATGATTATTCCCACGGCGGCGATCTATCAGTGCAGCGTGGGCTGGCCTCGACGCACCATGACAATTTACAGCCTGTCAATGGCAGGCATTGCCCTGCTGGGCTGGGGGTTAATCTGGCTTCCGCCTGTGCGCAGCGGCGGCGTTGCTCTGCTGGTGCTGTTTATTTTAGGGTTTATTGCCTCTAGCTTCGTGGCTAACATCTTGGTAAATCGGACTCCAAAGAAATGAAGATGTCGAGATAGCGATAGCGGCCTAGAGTCTTCCTAGGCCGCTATCGCTGTGGGTTATTTATCTGAAGTTATTGGGTATTACTACCGGCTAGCTACTCGGTGAACGATTAGGCAAATGCACGTTAACAACATCCCACCAAAACTGTACTGCCTGAAGGCCCTCACCCTAAATCCCTCTCCCAGGCTGGGAGAGGGACTTTGAACGGGGCTGGTCTTTCCCTGAAGAAAAGACTTCGAAGTGGATGAAATCCTTGTTGGGAAAGGATTTCTCCCCTTCTCTCAAACTGGGAGAAGGGGCTGGGGAATGAGGGCTGCCGGAATGTTATTTCCTTGCGATTCCCTTAGCTTTCAGACCCTGGGTTAGCAAGATTGCTGGGGCCATCTTCGTCAGGAGAAATAATGGTATTCTCATCAACGCCGGGAGAAACTTCCATCTCATCTTCGGCGGGCTCTTCTGAAGTAAAAGAAGCATCGTCACCCGTCTCTGTGCCTGGGTTGACGACATTTACAGGAGAGTTGTCATCTGGGGAAATAATGGTATTCAGCTCGGTTGCTGGGGTCAGCTCAGTCTCATCAGAGGTGGGTGCGGGCAGATCTGTGTCAGCCTCTTCAGGCGTCTCTGCACCGGGATTAACAACGTTTGAAGGAGAATTATCATCAGGGGAGATAATCTCATTGGTCTCTGTTGCATTAGTGGGCTCGGCGTGGGTTTCGGCCTGAGCAACCGATGCGATCGACACTGCGGTCAGTGTTGTTAAAGAAATAAGCGTAAAGCGCTTCATGCGGTCTCCTCTAGAGTAATACAGTGCGTTGCTGAGCCTACGTTCACCTCAAACAGGCTGAGGTTAAACGATTATGATGATTCAAAAATGATTCAGAATGTAAGCTGCAACACTTCTTCATCCTAGATAAAGTGATGACGCTTTAGACTCTTCCGAAAGTTTAAAACCTAGATTAGGTGGGTCTATCAAAAGAGAGAACAGAATCGTTGTCTACAGTCATCAGCCAATGCAAGCGGGCAGATCACCTCAAAAATTTTCGCCTTAGAAATAAGACGAGACACCCTCTCAAGGCGGGACGTTTGCATAATGCAGATAATGTCTATCCATGGGAGGATAGACAGGCGAAGGATACAGTGCGAGTATACCTTGATAAAAAGTATTTGGAAAAGACTGCCTCAGCTCGGCTATTTTCTCAATGCCTAGATTTCATCAGCCCTGTCTTTGAGGAAAGGGGAGCACAGCAAACCTTTGAACATCCTGGATATTCAACCTAACTTTTGGCTTTACTGGTTTACTTTCTGTGGCATCATTATTGGTCGCTACTTCATTACTGCGGGGGGTATCTACTGGCTGCTGCAGGTAATCTTAAATAAGCGGTTTTTGAGTTCCCAATTTAAAGATATTCACCAAAGAAGAGCAGCTATCGCCGCAGACATCAAGCTCTCTACTGGCTCAGCGATTTTTTTTGCCCTGAGCGCGGCTTGCTTTATGAGCTGCTATAGCAGAGGCTTTACTCGGGTTTACACCGATTGGGAGATTCAAGATTTGGGCTACCTAGCCTTTAGCTACGTGGTTGTCCTACTGCTTCAAGATACCTACTTCTATTTCGTACACCGGCTGTTTCACTTACCGATGCTGTTCAAATGGTTTCACCAAGGGCATCATCAGTCAAAAACGCCGACGCCTTGGACGTCTTTTGCATTCGACCCCCTAGAGGCAGCCATCCAGGCCTCTTTTTTGTTCTGCATTACCCTAGTTATTCCGCTCCATTTTTGGGTGCTGATTTTGTTGTTGCTGACCATGACCGTTTGGGCCGTGGGTAATCATCTCGGGGTGCAGGTGGTACCTTCTTCACGGGTGAGCCGATGGTGGGGTCAGTGGTGCATTGGCTCGGGGCATCATCTGGTGCATCACCGTCGGTATACGCGGCACTATGGTCTGTATTTTACGTTTTGGGACAGGCTGCTGGGGACTCAGGATGCTGGCTACGAGCTCAAAAGACTAAAGTCTTCGTAACCTGGGTTAAGAGACGGGCGGATAAATAAAGAAGCCCTCTCTCTAAATCCCTCTCCCAGTCTGAGAGAGGGGCTTTAAGCTGTGGAAACCGCTTTTGCTGAAGGCGTCCCAAAGTGATTACGTCTCTTGCTGAGTAAGGCTTTTCTCCCCTTCTTCCAGATCTCTTTCTACTTTGGCCCATACAAGCTGCTGGGCTTAAAGGAGACACTCAGCATCAGGGCTAACAGAATGAGCCCAATCCCAGCCAGCTCTGTCGGCGTTGGAATTTCGCCTAGCTGCACTGCGGCCATGCCAACGCCCAAAACCGGCGTCAGCAGCGCCCCCAGACTGACCATGTGGGTAGACAGATGTTTCAGGGCGTAGAGCCAGAGCAGCCATGCGATCGCACTCCCCGGCACCGCGTTGTAAATCAATATCCCCACAAAAGTAGGGGTCCACTGGATTGGGGCTGAGGGCGTGAGCAGACTGATCGCCATCAGCGGCAAACTGCCCAACAGCATCTGCCATGCGGTTAGAGAAAGGAGATCAACGCCCGGGTCTCGATGCAGTCTTTTGGCCACGATAGACGCTAGCGCCCAGCTAACCCCGGCAAAAACAGCCAGCCCTTTGCTCAACAGATCGCTGGCTAAACTAAACGGCAGTAGAATTAAGGCTATCCCCACGAGCGCCAGCCCGATGCTGAGCCACTGTTGTTTTTTAAGTCGCTCGTTTAGAAACGCCCAGGCAAATAACAGCGTCCAAAACGACATGGTGTAGGTCAAGATGGCCGTTTTGCCCGCCCCGCCGTGCACCAATGCCCAGGTTGCCAGGCCAATGGTGCCGCCGCTTTGTAAGATGCCGTATCCGGCTGTCCCCGCCAGTGCCCTAGGCTTCAATGATTGTCCTCGCCAGATCATCATCAAAAACAAACTCAGCGAACCGTAAAAGGCTCGCATGGCCGCAAAGTCAAAAGCAGGCGCGTACCGCACCGCAATTTTCATTAAGATCCAGTTATAGCCCCAGATGGTAGCTAGCAAAACCAGCGCGGCGACAGCCCACTGCTGCGATCGATTTTGTTGCACGGTTTTACCCTAGCGGATGGTTTACCCACTCGATATCTATACTCGATTTTCTGTTAGGTTATCTCCGTCTTTGTGGAGATTTTTTGTACCTACGATAAAAAACGAATTCGCTGCCTGCATAGAAATAAACGAGCCTGCGGGCAGTATGATGGGTCAGTGTAAAAACTAAACTTTAAGACAGACGGTCAGGAGAAATCTATGGCACCCAAAAGTTTTAGCCCAGCTGAGAAAGCCTTTTTAGAAAAGGTCATGCAGAAAGCCGATTTGCCTGATATTTATGACGCCAGGGATCTGACCATTGTTGTATTTCGGTCTCTGCGAGATTTGATGACGACGGAGGCTGCTGACCGCACCGAAGAGACCTTTGACGACGAAAAAATCGCCAAGCTCTGGAAAGATGACAATCCGATTGTGGCTGCGCTAACCAAGCTGCGCCCGCCGCTCAAGGTCGATTCTGAAACCTTTCTGCGGCGCATTCGTCAGGAGGGCGGCGTGCCTAAAGACACCAGCGCTGAGGGCGTGGTGATCGCTGTTTTTTCCACCGTCAAAGAAGAGCTGCCCCCCGAACGTATCCAGGAAATCTCCAGTTTCTTGCCGGATGGGCTCAAGGTGATGTGGGAGCAGGTATCTTAGACAGGTATCATAATAGATTGGCTAAGTATTAGATAAACACAGATCTGAACAGAGCCCACCTATGGCCGCCCCTGACTTTGTCGCTCAGATAAAAGCCGCGATCGCAACCCTGACTGAGCCCAGTCTATCGCCATCAGCGACTGGCTCGGGCGCTGATGCGGGCGCTGATATCGATAGCTGCGATCGCGAGCCCATCCACATTCCCGCTGCGATCCAGCCCCACGGCGTGCTGCTGGTGCTCTCAGAGGCAGATTGGACGATTGTGCAGGTCAGTCAAAACACGGCTGACTACCTGGGGAAAACACCTGAGACACTGCTTGGCCAGCCGCTCTCGGGGCTGCTAAATGACGCGCAAATGCGAACTCTCCAGCAGTGCTTGGCCGCTGCGTTTGAGACCGTCAACCCACTGCGGTTTGAGCTTGAGGTCGGTGGCACCGTTCAGGGCTTTTCGGGGGTAGTGCATCGCAGTGATGACGCCGTTCTCTTAGAGCTCGAACCGCTCGAACCCGAAGCTAACCAGACGGCAGTGAGCTTCTTTGATTTTTACAGCCTGGTCAAGCAGCCGGTGAGCCGCCTGCAGCAAACCCAAACCCTGGCTGAGCTGTGCCAGACCGCCGCTGATGCCGTCAAGCAGGTGAGCGGGTTTGACCGGGTGATGGTGTATAAGTTTGACCCAGACGGCTCGGGCAGCGTCATTGCCGAAGCGCTGCAGCCCGAGCTGTCGCCGTTTATAGGGCTGCACTACCCGGCCACCGATATTCCTGAACAAGCTAAGTATCTCTATGTGCTCAATCCGCTGCGCCTGATTCCCGATGTGACCTATCGTCCGGTGCCGCTAACCCCGATGAATAACCCGCTGAGCGACACGCCGTTAGACATGAGCCTGTCAACGCTGCGCAGCGTTTCGCCTTTGCATATAGAATATTTGGGCAACATGGGCGTGAGCGCGACAATAGCCATTTCGCTGGTGCAAAACCATCGGCTGTGGGGGCTGATTGTCGGTCACCACGGCAGCCCGCGCCAGCTGTCTTACGAGCTGCGAACCATTTGCGAATTTTTGGGCCAGGTGACGAGCCTGGAGCTGACTGCCCGGGAAGAGGGCGAAGACGCTCAATACAAGATTGGCCTTAAGGAGATTCAGACCAGCTTTATCGCTGCCCTGACCCAAGGTCAGACCCTGAAAACTGGTCTAACTCACAACCCGGCCCACCTGACTGCCCTGACTGGCTCAACCGGGGTAGCCTTTTATGAAAAAGGTGAAATCACGCTTCTGGGAGAAACACCCCAGCTGTCTGAGGTGAGTGATTTAGTGCGGTGGGTCAAAGAACAGTTTGGTCAAGACGTGGTGTACCATACCCCTGCGCTCAGCCAGGTCTACCCGGCTGCGGCTGAGTTTGAGAGCGGCACCAGCGGTCTGCTGGCGCTGGCGATTTCTGAGGTGCAGCAGCTCTACGTGCTCTGGTTTAGGCCCGAGGTGCTGCAAACCGTAAACTGGGCAGGCAAGCCCGATAAGCCCGTGGTCGTAGACCCTGAGGGGACGGTGCGGATGTCGCCGCGCCAGTCTTTTGAGCTGTGGAAAGAAACCGTGCGGCGGCGGGCGCTGCCCTGGAAACCCTGTGAGATCGAAGCCGCGCTGGAGCTGCGCACCGCCGTGATTGGCATGGTGCTGCAAAAGGCAGACGAGCTCTCTCAGCTAAATTCGGAGCTGACGCGCAGCAATATTGAGCTAGACGCTTTTGCCTATATTGCATCCCACGATCTCAAGGAGCCCCTGCGCGGCATCCATAACTATTCCAGCTTTTTGATCGAAGACTACGGCGACCAGCTGGGCGATGACGGAGCGCACAAGCTGCAAACGCTGATGCGCCTGACCCATCGGATGGAAGATTTGATCAATTCTTTGCTGCACTATTCTCGGCTGGGGCGAGCTGAGCTCTCTGTGGTGCCTGAAGATCTTAACGAGATCTTGGACGGGGTGCTCGACGTGGTCAAAATCAGCAAGCCCGAGCAGGTAAACTTTGTAATACCGCGAGCGCTGCCGACCATCGCGTGCGATCGCACCCAGATCATTGAGCTGTTTACCAACCTGATCAGCAACAGCATCAAATACAATAACAAAGCCGAAAAATCAGTTGAGGTAGGCTACTTAAGCAGCAACGAGGCCACTGCTCAGGGCGTCTGGCCTGCTGCAAGCCAGGCGCTGCGTAACCCAGTATTCTACGTGCGCGATAACGGCATCGGTATTCGAGACAAACATTTAGAGAACGTTTTTAGAATCTTTAAACGTCTGCATCCGCCGGGGCGATTTGGAGGCGGCACCGGGGCTGGCTTAACCATCGTCAAAAAAATCGTTGAGCGACACGGCGGTCAAATTTGGATAAACTCGGTCTATGGCGAAGGCAGCACCTTCTATTTCACGCTAGAAAACCCGATCAATGCTTGAAAATCGTCACTATTCAACCATTCTAGTCGTCGAAGATAGCGACGAAGACTTTGAGGCCCTGGGGCGGGTCTTGAACAAAACCTACGGCGTTGATGTGCCCCTGTGTCGCTGCATTGACGGGGATGATGCCCTCGATTTTTTATTTCAGACCGGTGAGTATGCAGATCTCAAATCAGAGCCGCCCGGTTTAATCCTATTAGATCTCAACCTGCCAGGCACCGACGGACGCGAGGTGCTACTCGAAATCAAACAAGACGATCGGCTAAAGATTATCCCGGTGGTGGTGTTTACCACCTCGTCCAATCCGAAAGACATTGAGGCCTGCTATCGGGCCGGGGCCAATAGCTACATGCTCAAGCCAATGCACTTAGACCAGCTAAAAACGTCTGTTCGGCTTTTTGTGGACTATTGGTTTAAGGCCACCGTCCTGCCCGATAGCCTCTAGATAAGGTCAAATCTATGCCAAAAGATTGATTTTTAGACCTTATAATTACAGAATAATTTAACAATTGGTTTAACTTGGGAATCAGCGCAAAAATAAAGTACCCAGCCAGGTCAGCAGAAAAGATTTTAGGTTCTGGGTTTTAGGTTCTAGGTTTTAGGTTCTAGGGCATCCAGGGGGGCGTGATGGGTGATGGGTGACTTGTCCGAAAACGCCCATCACCCATCACCCATCGCCTAATGCCCAACACCCCCTTACGGTTTCAACCCTTGATTGTTTACACGTTAGCCGATTGACCCTCATGAACGCCTCCTGCAACAGCTCTGAGCCAATCTGCAAAATCTTAATCGTGGATGACACTGAGGCCGATCGGCTGACCTATCAGCGCTACTTGAGTAAGTCTGAAGTCACCAGCTGTGCCGTCTTAGAAAGCGACTGTGGCGAAGCTGGCCTGGCTATGTGTGTCAAGCATCAGCCAGACGTAATCTTGCTAGACTACCTGCTGCCTGACCTTGACGGTCTAGAGTTTTTACAGGCGCTGGCTGACCAGATACAACCTTTGCCTCCGGTGATTATACTGACTGGCCAGGGGAGTGAGCAGATAGCCGTTCAGGCCATGAAACTGGGCGCACATGACTATATGGTCAAGGGGAAACTGACCCCTGAAAACCTCTCCCAGGCAATTCGTCGGGTTTTGACCCAGCAAGTTTTACAGCAGATGGTGGCTCGCCAGCAGCGGCAGCAGCAGCTGTTGACAGATGTTGCCGTGCGCATCAGTCGGGCGCTTGATCTAGAAACCATTCTCGACACAGCGGTGGAAGGGGTTCGACAGCTGCTAGACTGCGATCGCACCCTAATTTATCGATTTGAGTCTGACCTGAACGGCACCGTTGTGGCAGAGTCGGTGCTGCCAGCCTGGTCTGCAAGTCTGGGCACCGAGATTATAGACACCTGCTTTCAAGAAAATGGGGCCGATCGCTATCTTAAGGGTCATAAAACGGTCATCGCCGATATCCACCATTCCCATCTCACCCCGTGCCACGTTCAGCTGCTAGAGCAGTTTCAGGTGAGGGCCAATATTGTCGTGCCGATTGTGTTGCCTGGGATAGACCTGCCGGGTCAGTCAAAACTGTGGGGGCTGCTAATTGCCCATCACTGTCGAGATACCCGAGACTGGCAATCTCACGAGCTAGAGCTGCTAGACGATTTGGCCGTACAGCTCAACATTGCAATTCAGCAGCGCGATCTGATTTCAACGCTCCAGTCTCGTGCCCAAAAGCTCACCTCCGTCAATCAAAGCCTGCTGAGAACCGCCAGACTGCTCAAAACCCGCAACAAAGAGCTAGACGAATTTGCCTACATTGCCTCCCACGATCTCAGAGCGCCGCTGCGGGCCATCTCAAACCTGGCTAACTGGCTACAAGACGATCTCTCAGGTCAGCTACCGTCCGAAAATCAGGAACAGCTCAATCTTTTGCAGTCGCGCACCAAACGCTTAGAAGGTTTTATTGAAGGGCTATTGCAGTACTCGCGGGCGGGCCGTCAGGGGCTTGAGGTTGTGCCAGTCGAGAGTCGTGCCCTGGTGGATGAGATTCTTGATAGTCTGGCCCCGCCTGCGCCGCTACAGATTATCGTGCCTGAGATTATGCCCGTGCTCAAAACTCAAAAGATTTTGCTACAGCAGGTGTTGAGCAACTTACTCAGTAACGCCATCAAATACCATGACCGCCCCGATGGCCAAATCAAGATTGCAGCTACCGAGCAGGACGATCAGGTGGAGTTTGCGATCGCAGACAACGGCCCTGGAATTGACCCAGAGCACCATGAGCGCATTTTTGGCGTGTTTCAAACCCTGGCCAGTCGCGATAAGTTAGAGAGTACTGGCATTGGCCTCAGCGTAGTTAAAAAAGTTGTTGAGCAGCAGGGCGGTAAAATTACCCTGCGGTCTGCTGTGGGCGAAGGCAGTACGTTTTCTTTTACGTGGCCCAAGCACAGCTAGCCGTTCCCGCGAATCCCCCATGCGCGAATCCCCCATGCGTAAAGTCCAAATAGGGTATAGCGGTCGCTTACTGCTCAGGCCTATGGGTTCAAAAATACGGGCCAAGATACTGGCAATCACATGGCCAGCTATTGTGGCGGCAGCTTTACTGATGTCCGCCCTACTGATGCCCGGCCTACTGATGCCCGCTGCCTGGGGCCAGACGGCTGAGCCCCCAGCCCTCAGCACTGGGCTAAACCAGCAGATCAATCAGCAGATTCGCGAGCTGGGCAATCTGCTGGATGGCGCTGCGCAGCCTGCCCTGGCGGCTGCGCCCGTGCGGCTGAATGGCCGAGAGTTGTTTCGGGTGACGGCCACTGAGGGGGTTGATGCCGAGCCGAGAGCCGAGCGGATTGAAACGCTCATTCAGCAAGTGGCC
>JBCBZL010000239.1:0-7831 GCA_039815385.1 Cyanobacteria bacterium P01_A01_bin.114 | reverse complement strand
CATCTCCCCAAGGCCTTTAAACCGACCGACATCCACCTTGGCGTTGGCATGGAACTCGCTCGTCCGCAACGAATCCCGCTGCGCGTCGTCGAGCGCATGAACCGTCTAGTCCCCCCTTGGTAAGGGGGGAACCTCTGATCCTCCCCCTTACCAAGGGGGAGCTAGAGGGGGTAATGCAGCCACAAACGCTAGTTCCCAGCACTTATGTGTACACCGTGGCTTTTTAAGGGGGTTAGGGGGGATCTCCAACCTCTTGAACTCATCAAGATCCCCCTGAGTCCCCCTTGGAAAGGGGGACTTGGCTACCGTGACTTTCTTTAATAAACCCTATGCGCCAACCGCTTCTTTTGCCGCATACAGAACCTCTGCCGTAATTTCAGAGATGCCGCGATCGCGGGCAAACTTTTCGGTGTTGCGCTTGACCTTACCGCGCACAAAGCCAGGAATGCGGTTAAGCTCGGTGAGGCCGTCTTTGCTCCAGCCCAGATCGGAGTCGGCTGACATGGTTTTGGTAATCACTTCTTTGGTATCGTGACCGCCAAAGATCTCCAGCAGGTGATCTTCCATGCCCAGGGTAAAGGAGTTGTAGATCAGATCGACGACCTGATTGGCCCCTTCGTACCCTAAGAAAGGCCGATAGCCCACCGGAAAGTTTTGGACATGAATCGGGGCCGCAATTACGCCGCAGGGGATATTTAGCCGCTTACCGACGTGGCGCTCCATCTGGGTGCCGAAAATGGCGGCGGGCTCGAGTTTGGCAATTTTATCTGCGATCGCACCGTTGTCCTCACTAACCAGCACCTCGTCGCAAAAATCGCCCACCTGCTCGGTAAACCACTCAGCATCATATTTACAGTAGGTGCCCGCCAGCACCACTCGAATCCCCATCTCCCGAGCCAGAATTTTGGTAATGGCCGCAGCGTGGGTGCTATCGCCAAAGACGACACAGCGCTTACCCGTGAGGTTTTGGCAGTCGATCGATCGAGAAAACCAGGCCGCCTGGGAGGCAAACCGAGTTTTGTCATCAATGAACTGCTCGTAGTCAGCCTCGACCCCGTTCTGGTTGAGAATTTTCTGAATTGCGCGAATGCAGCGGGCCGTTTCAACAATTCCCATCGGGGTGATTTCGACCGAGGGCATGTCGAAATGCTCTTTTAAGTAGCTGGCTGCACCAGGGCCAATTTCCCGGTAGGGCACCAGGTTAAACCAGGCCTGGGGGAGCTTCTTAATGTCGCTGACGGAAGCCCCTTCGGGGATCAGCGTGTTGACCTCAATGCCAAGCTCTAGCATCAGACGCTTGAGCTCAGTGGCATCGTGGTTGTTGTGGAACCCCAGGGTGGTCATGCCAATAATGTTGACCGAGGGCTTTTCAGTTTTGCCCGTGGGCAGTTCGCCTTTTCGCTGGGCTTTGGTGAGGTAGTATTCAACAATTTGCGCCAGGGTCCGATCAGCGGCCTGTAGCTCGTTGACGCGATAGTGGTTCACATCGGCCAGCATCACATCGCCTTCTGCATCAAGCTGCGCCCGCTCGACAAAATTTTCCAAATCTTCTTGCAAAATGCTGGAGGTGCAGGTCGGGGTGAGCACGATCAGATCGGGCTGCTCTTCTCGATCTTTACGGGTAATGTTGTTGATCACTTTTTCTTGCGATCCCCGTGCGAGCACATTACGATCGACGACGCTGGTGGTCACAGGGGTAAAGTCGCGCTCACGAGACAGCATCGAGCGCATCACGTTAAAGTAGTCGTCGCCGATGGGCGCATGCATAATGGCATGGACATTCTTAAAGGAGCTGGCAATGCGGAGGGTGCCAATGTGGGCGGGGCCAGCGTACATCCAATAGGCCAGTTTCATACAGTTTCCTTGGGTGTTAGGTGTTACAGGCTAGGTGTTAGAGGCTAGGCTGGGGGGCTAGATAATACTGAAAGGGATACCCCATATAGCTCCAAACCTCAGAATAGTGGAGATAAATCTCAGCTGGATAGGCCCTCACTCAATTGAAATGTAACTCATCCAATTGCAATGTATCTTAACCATCAGAGTCTCTTAATCATCAGAGCCAGCTTCAGTCCTTTTATTTCAGTCCTTTTATTTCCGGCGGCTTAAGGTATTCTCTAGGTACTTATTCTCAGCCACAAAATAAAATGAATTGGATTATTGGCGCGTTCGCCCCTGCGCTGGCCCCTGTGTTGGTCCCCGCACTGGCCCCTGCACTGGCCCCTGTAATAGCCTATCAGCTCGAGCGCGTACCGATTTTATGGGCTCAACCCGCCCCCATTGAGCCGTTTACCCTAACTGCCGAGCTCACCCGCCGCGATCGTCGCCTTCCCGACGGTAGCTATGCCAAGCTGCATCCGTTGAATGGCATAGCGGGGCAGCAGGTCACCATTGATGTAATTAGCAATGACTTTGATGCCTTTGTGCTATTGGTGGGGCCAAATGAAAGGGTGATCGGTCAAGACGATGACAGCGGTGAAGGCCGCCATGCTCGACTGACGAGCATTTTGACGATCACAGGCACTTATCAAATCGTGGTGAATACGGCCAGGCCGGGCGAAATCGGCCGCTATACCCTAACGGTCGGTCCGGCCAGCGACGCGATGGAGGTGGCCGCTCTGCCATCAGCGGCATCAGCCAGGGAATAACCCCACTGACTAGCTTTTACGAATATCCTTAAATAGAGCAGTCTCAAGATAGGGCAGTCTTAGTCTGCTTTAAACGCTATGACCGAAAATCATCATTTCCTTCTCGATCTCACCGTTGTCTTAGGGGCTTCAGCCGTGGGGGGCTTTGTGGCCAACAAACTACGGCAGCCGGTACTGCTAGGCTACCTGCTAGTGGGCTTGGCGATTGGGCCACTGGGGTTTCGGCTGGTCGAAGATGCTGAGCAAATTCGCGCCCTGGCCGAGCTGGGGGTGGCGTTTTTACTGTTTTCTCTAGGGGTACAGTTCTCACTGGCGGAGCTCAACCGGGTGAGAAATATTGCCGTGCAGGGGAGTCTGTTGCAAATTGGCTTGACCACCGCCATTGTAGCCCTGGTGACGGGGGTCTTTGGCTGGGCAGACACAGTCCCCCAGGGGATTTTTTTAGGGGCCGTCTTATCCCTGTCATCGACGGCGGTGGTGCTCAAAACCCTGGCCGAACGAGGGGAAACCAACACCCGTCACGGTCAAATTATGCTCGCCATTTTGATTGCCCAGGATCTGGCCCTGGGTGTGATGCTCGCCGTTGTACCGGCACTTAATCAGGAAGGCAGCTTACTAGTCGCCTTGGGGAGCTCGCTGCTGAAAGTGGCTGGGTTTATTGGGTTTGCGATCGCACTCGGCTACTGGATCATTCCGCGACTGCTGCGCGCCGTGGCCCGCACCGAGAGTAATGAACTCTTTTTGGTCACCATCATTGCCCTATGCCTAGGGATTGCCTTGATTACAGCCCAGCTGGGTCTGTCGATTGAGATCGGCGCTTTTGTGGCAGGGCTGATGATTGCTGAGGTTGACTATGCCGACCACGCCCTGGTGAGGCTGCTGCCCCTGCGAGACACCTTCGCCTGTTTATTTTTTGCCTCTATTGGCATGCTGATTGACCCGCAGGTTTTAGTCCAAAACGGGGTGATTATCCTGGAGCTGGTCACCTTAGTGATGCTCGGCAAAGCGCTGATTGTGCTACCCATTGTGCTGTCGTTTGGCTATTCGTTTAAGACGGCCCTGCGCAGCAGCCTAGGCATCAACCAAATTGGAGAATTTTCGTTTGTCTTGGCCCTGGTGGGTCTCGAGAGCAATCTGATTTCAGAAAAGATTTATCTACTGCTGTTGGGCACCACCGCCATTACCCTGGCCTTTACGCCGATTTTGTTTAACTGCGCAACCCCGCTGGGGGAATGGCTGCTCAAGTTTCCCAAACTCAAGCAAATGTTAGAGCGCTGGGAGTCTCCCCAACAGGTTTGGGTTGAAAATGAGCTGGTCGATCACGTGGTGGTAGCCGGCTATGGTCGAGTAGGCCGGGTGATCGTTAGCATTTTGCAACAGCAGGGCTATCCGGTCTTGGTGATTGAAAATAGCGAAGCCGCTGTCCAGTCCCTGCGCAGTCAGAAGATTCCCTACATCCTCGGCGATGCCGATTCAGAACAAATTCTAGACAAAGCTCACCTCGCCGCTGCCAAAGCCCTAGCCATCGCGCTGCCCGACCCGATCAGCACGCGCCTGCTGCTGCAGCGCGCCTTGAGGATTTCCCCCGATCTCGATGTGATTGCCCGCGCCCACACCACCCGAGAAGTAGACAGCCTCACCCAGAACGGCGCGAGGGAGGTGGTCCAGCCTGAGTTTGAAGCGGCGCTAGAGCTCGGCGTTCACCTGCTGACCACGCTAGAGGAAAGTCGCGATCGCATCCAGGAGATTATGACCGCGATTCGGCAAGATCGGTATCTAAGTATTCGAAGTAAAGGTGAGTGAAGGCCTTTAAGGGATCGCCCAAATGTCAGACTATCGGTTGAGATGGGCGAAGGGTGAAAGGCGAAGGGCGAAGGGCGAAGGGCGAAGGGCGCTAGCGCAGCCATGCCCCTTGGGCTATAAGGTGCTAGCGTCGGCTATACCGGTATGGCTATAGGGCAATAGCTTATTTGATTGCAAGTGCCTGATCCGTCAGCACTGTCGCAAGACGAAACCCGCAGCAACGTTTACACAAACCCACCGGACACTCCCTTGCCCAAACACCTAGCCAGTTTCTTTTTCGGGGGGTCTGGGGGAGCTCGGACCCCAGGCAGCCCTTCGAGCTAGAGGCAAAAGGGAGGGGGCGGGAGGGAAAGTCCCGCGCAGCGTGTTTTACACAAGGCCGTTCCTCTCACGAATAAAAAAGGCGTAAAGCGCTAACATCAGCCCTCGCGATCGCGAAGCTATGCCGAAGGGCTTTAGCCATACCCGCAGGGTTTACCCATAGAGCTATCGGTGTGTCTGAGAATAGCGTATGCCGTAGTCACATAAAAGCCGTGGCCACACGAAAATCGAGCAGTTCACAGCGAGCGATTCAGCACCTTACGGCAAACAATTTTGTCAGCCCCCGCTGCGTAGAAATCACGGATTCGCGCTTCTTCCTGATAACCACACTTCTGATAAAACGCCCGCGTGCGCTCAAAGCTGGCCAACGTTTCTATCAGCAGCATGCGTGCGCCCCGCGCCGTCAACAGTTGCTCAACATGGTGCACCAGTGCCGCACCTCGGCCTTGCCCCTGGCAGTCGGGTCGAACTGCGATAAAAAGGAGATTCCACGTCCCGCTGGTCATCCGTTCTGGTGCGCAGTAAGCAGCCCCCACTGGCCCGCTATCGTCATCAGTAATCCAAAAAGGATCGCCATCACGGCTGCCGTCGCCCCGAAAATAATCGGTTAGCATGTGGCTCAGTTCTTCAAGCTCGTCTGGCTGGAAGCCAATCGCGTCATCGGCCAGGGCGAGCAGCGCAGATGCGTCATCGGGCGTAGTTGATCGAATCATGGAATATATCACAACAGTTGTTATGGCATCA
Organism: Cyanobacteria bacterium P01_A01_bin.114; assembly: GCA_039815385.1. Taxonomy (GTDB): domain Bacteria; phylum Cyanobacteriota; class Cyanobacteriia; order Phormidesmidales; family Phormidesmidaceae; genus SIO4C1. The sequence goes on along the minus strand of JBCBZL010000239.1, from coordinate 2,318 downwards.
AAAACATAACAACTGTTGTGATAAGATGTCAAGATAAGGATTGCCTCTAACTGCAAACTCAAAAAATATATGCACTATGACGATCGCCGGGTTGAGGTTGCTGACGCCGCCTGGCGGGTGATTGCCCGTGAGGGATTAGATCGTGCCAGTATGCGTGCGATCGCACAGGAGCTCGGTTCCTCAACCGGGGTGGTCACCCACTACTTTCGAAATAAAGAAGACCTCACCCTATTTGCCCTAGAGCGAGTCTTTGAAAATGTCTTAGCCGATATCAAAGCCTGTGCTGAGACGTGGGAAGGCATTGACAGGCTAGAGCAGATGATTTTTTTGGCGCTACCCTTGGGGGCCGGTGACCGAGACGATTGGAAAGTCTGGATGGCATTTTTGGGCTATTCGATCGGGCGTGAACACCTGGTTCAAGCACACCAAAAACGCTATGCCGTTTTACGGCAGCTGCTGCGCCAAGCGTTAGCTGACTTGCAAACCGCTGGGTTGATTTGCTCTGATCTTGATTTGACCTTCGAAGCCAATACCCTAATTGCGCTAGTGGATGGCATTAGCACGGGTGTTGTTATCGATCCTGAACAGTTTTCGGCAGCGCAACAAAAATATCTCGTGCGCCGACATATCAGCCTGTTGAAGCCTCAGCCTATTACGAGCAGCCCCATGAACGATTGAATCTTACTGATGGTAAACCCAAAGACAGTTTAATGGGACGCGACCCGATATACCGATCTGTAGGGGCCGATTCAACTGGTGTAAATTTGACTGGTGTAGATTTGACTGGTGTAGATTTGGCCGGGTAGCCGCTATGGCCCAACAAGCAAACAAGCAAACTGTCTGGAGACTCAGTGGAATGTCATCGCCAGCGATCAGTGCCACAAAGACGGCAGGGCAACTCAAACATGTGGCTGCCATTATCTATGCTCTGCTAGGGTATATTTCTGGTATCGCGCTGCTATTTATGCCGGTCTGGTGGGGCAATCTGCTGGGGGTTGTTTTGACCGCCCACGCTTTATTGGTGGCTTCGGTCTTGATCCATGAGTTTATCCACGGCACCGTCTTTAACTCACGGGCGCTCGACGCGCTGGGCGGGCGGGTGATGATGCACCTCAACGGGGCCTGCTATGCCACCTGGCCGCAGATTTATGCCCACCACATTAACCACCACATTCATAGAACTGATTTCATTCCCTTTGACTATTCAGACTACCTAAAAAATATGTCGCCGGGGTTGCGATCGCTGATTTGCGCCCTAGAGTGGGCCTACATTCCTGGGTTTGAGTATCTAATTCGTTTGCATGTGATTGCCTCTCCCTTTACCAATCCCAAAAAACACGGCCTGCGGCGGCATGTCTTGCTAATTTTGGCCTATCGGGTTGGCCTATTTGCCTTGCTGGCTTACCTCTCCTGGAAGGCCTTTTTGCTATACGGGCTGGCCTACTATTTGTTTGTGTCGATGATGCGCCTGGTAGAGACCTTTCACCATACGTTTGAGTTTACGGTACAGGGAAGTGAGATTGTCAAACGCGATCGCGCCTACGAGCAAATCAACACCTTCTCAAACGTGGTTTCAACCCGCTATCCCTTGCTAAACCTGCTTTACCTGAACTTTGGCTATCACAATGCCCACCACGACAACATGAGATGCCCGTGGTATGAGCTACCCCAACACCATCAAAACGTCTTTAATGAGTCATCAGGGCGCTATGGTGAGAAGGCCGGTAACTTACTCTCATTTTGGGAAACCGCTGCGACTTATCACCGGCTGCGGGTAGCGCGCCTTGGCGCAGATCAGGGCGCAGTCTATGACGAAACAGGAGAGTTTTCGATGACAAATTTTACTGGAGGCGTGGGGGCTTCTTTTCTAACGCCCCTCTAATTTTAGGAAATATGGCAATTGGCATCTGGAAGGTTGTAAGGTTGAGAAAGATTCAGACGTATGCTGGTATTAAAAGTGACTTAGCCTACTGAGGTTAGCCATGGCAGTCTTTCAAAATATCCAATTGCCCATCGCCCAAATCAAAGATCTGTGCGATTCGCCATAAGCGAGGCTGCGCCAACGTAAGCAAATGACCGATTTGCCCTATTCGGTTCCGTCCTTCGAGACGATTTTCGACCTGATAGCGATATCGATATGCTTGTAACCTTTGCCCCGAAAGCACGTAAAAGTTTGCTAACCCTTGCCCAGATTAAGCATGAGTTAGAAGATATATGGGGGCGAGAAGTTGACATTTTAACTCAGAAGACTTTAGAAAATGACCAGAACTCAATCCGCTGCCGCCATATTTTAGAATCAGCCCAGATGATTTATGCTG
>JBCBZL010000370.1:0-4332 GCA_039815385.1 Cyanobacteria bacterium P01_A01_bin.114 | reverse complement strand
GCCGTATGTCTCTATCTTGCTCAATGAATATCGATTCGTCAAAAGACACCCCGTCAAAGTTAGGTGCAACCGTAGAAGACGCAATTCATTGCGTCTATATTCTGTATAAAGGCGAGAAAATCTCTAATGATGAAATGGAATAATTAATAACGGCAGACTGGCTGCCATCAGCCACAGCCAAAATCTAACACTGAGATGACTAGATTGCCACGTTTGCCCCAACAAGGCCTCGACCCGCTCCTGCATCCGCAAGTTAACAACATTGCAGCTAAAAGTAGCTGCATTCGGGCTCATCTGCAACCAGGGCGCTTTGGCGACTTCGACTAAAGATTCAGCCAGCAGCAGCGGCTCTGTATATTCCGAAGCCCACCGATCGGCTCGGATTTCTCGTAATAGCAATAGCTCTTGCCAGAGACGCTCGGTTTGAGGCAGCCAGTTTGTCAACGCCTTGAGCCAGCCCAGCCAGAAAAACCAAAAGGTATCGCGATAGTGATGATGGGCCTGCTCGTGGAGCAAGACGGCTTTTAAGTGGGGGCGATCTAGCAGATCTACTAAGCCCTGGCTAACCACCAGCTCCGGTTGCCAGAAGCCCACCTGGGCGCTGTAGGGCAGGGGAGTATCTAGCAAACGACAGCGGTAATTTTCGACAGTGGCCAGGGGATGATGCTGTACAGCTCTCAAGGCCTGCCAGCCTTTCTGGCTGAGACGCCCTAGCCAAACTAAAGCTAAGACTGCAAAGCCAATCGATAACCCGTAGAGAGACCAGCCTTCCCAATGGTGAACCATCTCACCAGATGGCCCCATGCAGAGCAGCGCGATCGCACTCATCACCAGCAATACAATCGGAGCCAAAAAGCTAATCAGGGCACGATGCCAGCGCTCCACCACGGTTCCCTGAGACTGATAGCTCAACCGCAGACCGCAGGCGAGGCTCAATGAAGCTAGCACCAGGGCCAGATGCATCATGACTGTTCCTCCTGCTCGCGCCGCGCCGCCTGAATTTGCTGATTGATCGCATCCAGCTGCTCAAGGCTGGCAACATCTAACGTATCGGCAAAGGCCGCGACGATATCAGGGTTGCTGATCGCCAAAAACTGTTTGAGCTGCTTATGGGCTTGAACCACCTGCAGATCGGTTTTAGACAGCCTGGGCTGCCAGCAAAATGCCCGCCCTTCTTTTTGCCGCATCACCCATCCTTTTTTGGCCAGCCGATGCAGCACCGTAGTCACCGAAGCGTAGGCCAACTCCCGGTCAGGGTTGCTCAAAATCTGGTCGTGGATCTCACGCACCGTCGGAGATCCTAGCTGCCAGATCAGCTCCATAATCTCGGTTTCTAAAGGCCCTAGGTTTGTTTGTCGGGGGACATAGTTGGGAAAGGGAGGCATAGTCGAACGAGGCAAAACTTACTATGCATTTTATCAGGCGACCTCTAAACTCAATATCTTGCGTGAAAATAAATAAAAGTAAACATATCGAGAAGTCGATTTAAGTTGCGAAATCCCTGATTTATTACCAAAAGCCGCAACTTAACACGAGGTTAATAGAGTTTTTCCCAGAAGCGAATCTGAAGGCTGGTAACGGTAAGTATGTTGACCTAAGCCAAATGGCTTAGGTGAGAGCAATGAACCCCATCCGGTTACTTAAGTTTTTTCCGTAGAGCGAGCTACAGGTCTGAATGGGGTCAAGGTTTAAATTCGAGAGTGATTAAAACAGTGATGAACCCTAGCGAGATTTACATCAAGTTATCCAATTCGATACAGAGCGATTTTCCGGTTGGGATTTGGCGGTACCCAACCAACCGGAAAATAAGTGTTTCAAGAGATGAATACATCGATATCAAACAGGCTATTCAGGCCCAGATAAGCTCGCCGTATCGGCCCGCAACCACGCTACAAGTCTTCAATGAGTGACTTCTTCGAGATCACTCCGCTTGAGGAAATGGCTCGCTGGCTTCCAGGCTTTGCTTAATTGGTTCTAACGGATTAGGCTGCACCTGCTCTGGCATCTCTGCCATCACGACGGTTAAATAGGGCTCGATCGCATCGCCCTCTACCCAGCCCGAAAAGTAGCGCACGCTGGTTTCTGTATCGCTGAGGTAGAGCAAATCTAGGTCGCCCCGAATGGTGTACCAGTCGTTGATATAGCCAGTGTAGTCGGCAGGACCAAGGCCTTGGGGGCCACCGCCGAAGTGATTTTCAGAGACCTCGTCTTGCGATCGCACAAAATGATCCCCGTTCCAGTGCCAGTAGCTGCCAGGCCAGGAAAAATTAGCCGGGGTCGTGTAGTTGTAAAGCGAGTCTTCTGTATAGCGCTGCGCCCCCAGATCAAGGGTTACCTCAAAGCCTTCGGGGTATCGCACTTCATAGCGGGGTTTTCCAGTGGCTTCCTCGAGTTCTGTATCGGAGGCCCAGAGCACTTCGACCGTGTCTCGGGTGAGCTGGGTGGCAGATTCTTCGGCGAGCAGACTCTTATAGAGGGAAATGCCCCCCTCAGGCAGATCGGCCACGGCGATAAATTTCCAGCAGTCCCAACTGTCCGCTGATTCGAGCGTTTGCCACTGAATTTCGCACGCGCCATTACCGGTACCGACCCAAAGGGTATCCTCCAAACTCAGTAGGCGATGGGGGATGGCTCCTATCAGCGGGCTGTTGTGAACCGAGTAGGTTTTGATGGCCTCTTGATTAGGGCGGTAAGCAACTAAACCCCGAGCCGGTATGTCAGGATTGCCTTCACCAGACAGCTGAGTGCCCAGCCAAAGCGTGAGTTCATCTCCCTCACCCGTCATGGCCATGTCTGTAATTTGAACTTCATTCAGATCCTTAGGCTGCCAAAGCCTGACTTCGTCTGACTCAGGCTGATACTGCACGATGGTCGTAATCCCTGTGTTCCCTTCCCCCTGTTCAAAAGCAACGGCCCACCAAAGCGCATCTTGATAGCTAAGCGCCTGGCTGATGCGGGGTACGCCCAGCTGTCCGCCAAATTCAGGTTTGACCAGATCCGCCGCCGTGTACAAAACTTTAGCAGTGGGTTCCGTTTCTCCGGGCTCAATCAGCTCAAAGACGACCTTTTCCTCAGGGGGTGCAGCCGGGGGGGCACCTCCCTCAGACTGCTCGCTGAGCCATTCCGCTTCTAAACGGACACGGGCTTTGTAATTGGCGTCTGCCAGCTCTATCGTCTCGTAGTCTGGATTTTCAAGCTTGCTCAGGAATGCTTCGTAGTCTCCATCAGCAATAGGTGCTTCCTCGCTAGCCTCCCCTTTTAAGACCGCCCAGCTGCGATCGCCCCGACAAAAGACAAACCGATAGAGATTATTTTCAAACGTAACCGTGTCTGCAGTCGCTTCTACCCCATCGGGTCGAAAATTAAACTGCTCAAACACTAAACCGTCCTTGGGAATCCGCAGTGACAGGTTCGTATCGGAGGCGGGGCAATTTGTGGCATTCCCCTGGGGTGCGGTAGAAACGGCTTCATCATTTTCTGCTGTAGGCGGCTCAATCGGTTCAACCGGTTCACCTACTTGAGATTGACAGCCGGTCAGCAGTCCTAAAATAAGTACAGCACCCCAAAACTTACGATTCATCCTGATTCCTCAATGCGCTCCCTAACAGGGTCTACCTCTATGCTAAGCACCCTGTATCCCCTTTGGTTGTAACGTTTCTTCCACAAGCTCAAGTGGCACAGCGTTGGGGGCAGGGGAGAGGGGGAGCAGGGGAGAGGGGGAAGCAGGGGAGAGCTGTGCAGAATCTCAAGATTGCTTTTAAGATCAGCGAACAGGCAAATTCTGGCAAACCTGCGATCGCAACCCCATGAGCAAATTCGACATCCAGGCCCCCTTTGAGCCCACAGGCGACCAGCCTAAGGCGATTAAACAGCTCACTCAGTTTCTTGATAAAGGCAAACCGTACCAGACTCTTTTAGGGGCAACGGGGACGGGTAAAACCCACACCATTGCTCGGGTGATCAATCAGCTGGGTCGGCCTGCACTGTTGCTAGCCCACAATAAAACCCTGGCAGCCCAGCTGTGTAACGAGCTGCGAGAGTTTTTCCCTGACAACGCTGTCGAATATTTCATTAGCTATTACGACTATTACCAGCCAGAGGCCTATATCCCTGTTACCGATACTTACATTGCCAAGACCGCCTCGATCAACGAAGAAATCGACATGCTGCGCCACTCGGCAACGCGATCGCTGTTTGAGCGCAAAGACGTGATTGTGGTGGCTTCCATTAGCTGCATTTACGGATTGGGGATTCCGTCTGAGTATCTCAAAGCGTCGATCCCCCTCAGGGTGGGGCTAGAAGCTGACCCTCGGGTGATTCTGCGCGATCTGG
>JBCBZL010000134.1:0-12178 GCA_039815385.1 Cyanobacteria bacterium P01_A01_bin.114 | reverse complement strand
GTCTAAGGCAAATTACCGCAGATAATCTTATTTATTCCGGCACTGCAAGTGCTTGCCCAAGGTATCCCACATGCCAATATCCAAGGCGGAGATGGCATCAATGTATGGGCCACGCTGGCCAAAGTCGCGCGTGGCCGCGTACATTTCCTCCCACAGCCGAGTGGGCTGCACCTGAGCGTACCAGAAAAGAAAAGCTAATTCCGTCTGGGCCAGATTTTGCAGCACCTGCTGTTCTTCCTCAGAGAGGCGATCGAGCTGCTGCTGGAGCAGGTAGTAAACGTCACAGGTAATTAGGGTAGTATTGTCCCGATTCAAAAAATCGGATACGCTACCGCTGCGCAGTTCTCGAATGCTGGCCGCAATCAGCTTGAGCACGAGGGGGTTACCCCGGTAAATTTTGATCAGCTGGTTCCAATGGGCCTGTCCCGAAAGATCCTCATCTTCGAGCAGCTGGGCCGCCGCTGGCTGCTCTAGCCCGCTCAGCTCAAACGACCGGGCGGTGCCATTGGGTCGGGCCAGCATGACCAGATCCTTCGACGGTTCACGGCTGGTGATTAACAGGCAGCTCTGGTGTCGCCCCCGCCCGATGCGCCGCAGAAGCTCGCCATAGTTTTCATATCCCGGCTGGTATGGCCCCGCAAACCGACCGCTTTGCAAAATCGAGTCTAGATTATCCAGCAGCAGCAGACAGCGATGGTCGTGCAGCCGCTCGCTCAGACAGTCAAGCTTGGCCTCTAGCCCATTGGGCAGACTCCCTGTAGAACCCGGCAACTGCTGCAGCCAGCTATCTAGCACCTGCTCAAGAGGCGGGGCCAGATGCAGTCGCTGCCAGATTAAGCATTGAAACTGCGATCGCAATGCCTCCGCTAACCGGATCGCCAGCGCAGTCTTGCCCATGCCCCCCGCACCGAGAAGCGCCACCAACCGACAGTTATCGCCCTCGGCGCTGATCCACTTGTGCAGCTTGTCTTGTTCCTCGGTACGCCCGTAAAAGACCGACACGTCTGGGGCCTGACTCCAGCTCGCCTGGGTAAGCTTATAACCCTGCTGCTGTAGCAGTCGGGGCACATCGCGCCAGCTAATTCGCTCGGCTTCGGGCATGCCCGCCAGTTTTTTCACACTGGGATATAGGTTGCGGCTAAAGTCTACGTCGAGGCCTTTGCGTTTAACATGGCGGCGGGTAGCAATTTCTTCGGGGGTGCGATCGCACAGCAGCCCACTCAGATTAATCAGCTCAGTTTCCGTCAGCGCATTGCCCCGCACCTGTGCAAGATCGGTACTTAACCGATCTAAATCCCAATGATTTGCCGCTTCAGTAAACACAAATTATCTCATGATTGTTTAGACTACTCATACAAGCACTCTTTTTGTCAGAATACATCACTTTTCCGAAAAGAGCCTAGGGATAGCTGCTTCTTAAAGAACGCTTTAAACCGACTCAAGGGCAAACAACTCACCCCTAACTTCACCAGACCCATCCCTGATTAGACAATACCTAAATCCCCTCAATCAAAAGGGTTCAACCCCCTAACCCAATCACCTAACTCCGGTTAGTTGTCCTTGCATAAATAGATTTTTATAGTTAGGACAGTTGATTTCAACAGAACACTAAAATCTCGTGTTTCCTGTTGTCTCCCTTGTTGTTACGAGTTGTGTTGGGGAGCCCTCTGGTTATATCTAGCTGATACCGACCAGCAGCGCAAGCTCCCCTTCTTTTTTAGATTTTATCCGATGCCTCAACTCTCTATGTCACTCTGGCTAGCCGCTGTGCAGCTTGCGCTAGTGCCAGTCACCGAAGCTGCGATTTCACAAAACTCGATTGCCGACGGTGAGCAAACCCATCACAAAATTATCCTTGAGCAACAGCTCTTTTGCGAGGCCCGGTGAACAGACATCAGCACTACCTTTTGACAAGTTGTTCAACACACTTTTGGCTATGCTAAATCGCCTACATAGATATCGACTGTTTAAACGAGCTTTACTGGCCCTCAGTCTCAGCTTCCTGGGTGTTTTACTCACCCTGATCACGCCAGCCCTGGCCACTTCTCCCTTTCACTGGGAATTTATCGACGTCAATCTCGACGTACAGCCCAGCGGGGATATGCTAGTCACTGAGACTCAAAAATATGTGTTTACAGATGACCATACCCCCCAACGATACCGCTATATTCCCCTCGACAAAGTAGATGCCATCAAAGATGTTGAAGTATTTGAAGGAGAGACTCGGCTAAACAACCAGGTCGGACAAAAAGATAACCAGCTCTGGATCAGCTGGAAACACCCCCTAGATGCCCCAGAGACCCACACGTTCACCCTCAAATATCGCGTCATCGGAGGGTTACAGGTGAATGAGCAAACCACTCAAGTGTATTGGCAAGCCATCTTTCCCGATCGCAGTGCCTTCATTGAGGCCGCAAAAGTGCGCGTGCAGCTTCCTGAAGCAGTAACCGAACAGGTCAATTTCACGAGCTTTGGCGCACCCTCCGCCGCCCAGGCCATCGACCAGCGCACCTTTGAGTTCACAGCACAAGATAAGATGCTGCCTCGACAAGCATTAGAGGTTCAGGTGTCATTTCCTTCTCAGCTGCTCGACATCCCTCAGCCTGAATGGCAGCAGCAAGTCTCTCAGTCAAAAGCGCCTCAGCAAGTCTCCCCCCCTCGCATCATTACCCGCACAGGTAACCCTCAATCCGCCTGGGTTCATTTACTTTGGATTCTGCCTGTAGGGGGCTTCTGGGCAATTTTGACGCTCAGTCGTCGCTGCCCTAAGTGTGGTCAATTTACCCTCAAGCGCACCAGCCGAACCACGCAGGCGGCTACCTACAGTGCTGCGGGCTCAGCGCGGGTGACCCATCATTGCGATCGCTGCGACTACCACCGCTCGTTTTCACGCACCATCCCTAGAAAATCGTCCAGCACCTCAGCAGCCGGAGGCTATACCGGCGGGGGCTTTGGCGGCGGTGGTGGTGGATGCGGCGGTGGCGGCGGCGGCGGCGGCGGCGGTGGATGTGGCGGCGGTGGCGGCGGTGGCGGCTAAAAAGTTCGGTTCATCTGTGCCCCAATAATCTCGACACTGCTACCGCAATCACCGACCAGAGTGCCTCTTCTAGGGACACTCTGGTCAATCTCTACAACTAGCAACGTCGGCACAAAATCAAGCCAAACCACTCATTCTCATCGGTAAACGAATGTACAACTTGCAGATGATGTTGAGCTAAATTCTCTTGCATCTGAGATAGATTAAACTTACGAGAGATCTCGCTCAAGAGACGTTCTCCTTTTTCAAAGGCAACGGAGAGATTCAGCTGTTTGAGATGGACTGTTTGTGCTTTGAGGCTTTCTAGATAAATCTCAATCTGGTGCGCCTCCTCGTTATAAAACGCTACATGGGCAAAGTTACCCAAGTCAAAATCACCCTCAAAACGCCAGCTGAGATGAGCCAGCATATTTAGGTTAAAAGCAGCCGTGATGCCCTGGCTATCGTTATAGGCCGCTTCTAGCAGCGATTTCTCTTTTTGTAAGTCGAGCCCTAGTAGAAAATATTGTCCTGGGTCGAGGGCGGCACTTACCTGAGCTAAAAAGCGATCGCACTCCTGAGGCTGCAAATTGCCAAGGGTGCTGCCGATAAAGCACAGCATCCGGGTGGGTAGCGTCAGCGGCGGCAGCTGGTTGAGGGCAGGTTCATAGGTGCTGACCAGCCCATGAATTTTTAACCCTGGATAGTCTTCTAGCAGGCGTTGAGAGCTGTCTTTGAGCATGGTATCGCTGACATCAATGGGAATATATCGCAGCGGCATGCCCTTAGCCTGATAAGCATCCAGTAAGATCCGCGTTTTAGTCGCGCTACCGCTGCCCAGCTCCGCCAGCTCACACGGCCCGGTCAGACGGACAATTTCAGGGGAATATTGTCGAAATATCGCCGTCTCGGTGCGGGTTAGATAGTACTCTGGCAGGTCGCAGATTTTTTCAAAGAGTACCGAGCCGCGCTGATCGTAAAAATATTTGGGCGGTAAAGCTTTAGGCGTCTGCGTGAGACCGTCTAAGACGTCTCGACCTTCGGTGGGGTTGGCAACCTCACTATCTAGCAGATTATCAAGGTGGAGCCGTTCCGCTGGGGTTGTCTCATCAACGGTCGGCAGCTGTGTAATATCCATAAACTCAATAGTTTTTTTCAGGATGATCTTAGACTATGCTCTGCACTACGACATTAAAGGAGATTTAAAGCGCCTCAGCTAAACCTCGTTTAGACCTGTTGTTTACACGTCAGAAAAACTCCAGATTTCCTAACTGGATAAGGGTTACGGCTCAGCTGACTGGGCACAGCGGAACCCCATAAACAACTCTCGCACATGGGGCTGATACCAATTACGGAAACTGTTGCGCAGCGCCCAGGGGCGAGTTGCCCAGCTGCCCCCCCGCAGAACTCGATGCGCCTGATCAAAATAAACTTGAGAATATCCACGATAAGGGTAGGCACGAAAGCCAGGATAGCCGTTAAACCAGGTGTCAGTCCATTCCCAGACATTCCCCAGCAGGTCGTAACACCCTACCGGACTGACGTTTTTCTCAAAAGCGCCCACCAGGGTGGTGTGGCCGACGTGATGATCGTGGTTGCAATGTTGCACAGTCGGCCATTCATCCCCCCAGGGATACCGCTGTTCAGAGCGTTCTGGATGCCAAGCTGCTGCTTTTTCCCATTCCACTTCGGTCGGGAGCCGTTTGCCAACAAACCGGGCATAGGCTTCAGCCTCATACCAGCTCACACCGCTGACGGGATGACCAGAGAAGATAAAATCTGCCGACCAGTAGAGCGGTTGTCGAACCCCAGCAGCTTGCTGCCAGCGCCAGCCCTGGGGCGACCACCACTGGGGATTTTCATAGCCCCCTGCTTCTATAAACTGACGATAGTGCGCACAGGTCACCGGCGTCCGATCTATCCAAAAATCATCCAGGTGAACGACATGGCTCGGCTGTTCGTTGTCAATCGCCTCCCAGCTGTCATTCCCCAGCCAAAATTCTCCCGCAGGCACATGCACCATATCGCTCATCAGCGCCAGAGGTGGCGGGGCAACCTGAGATATTTTTAACGGAACGGCCTGCCTCAATGAAACAACCTGCCCCTGCAGCTGATGTAAGGCCATGATCAGGGCAATCGTTTCACCATGCTGACTTTCGTGCTGCAACAGCCAGCGCCAGAGGCGTAACTGCTTTTCTATGGGCGCATGCCTAAGATAAGCCTCCACCCGATAGCGCACCGTCGCTAAGAAAGCTTGAATCTCATCTAAGCCAGGCAAATTTTGCCGCTCAGATTTGGGTAAACCATCCGCAGCAAAGAGCTGACGGTAGTAAGGAAAGGGACAGGGCTGCTGAGCCAGATGCTCCAAAATCCACAGGGATTCGGTAAACGCAATATGGCCCAGGTGCCAGCCAACGGGGCTAAAATCGGGATGGGCCTGCTGACGAAAAGGCAACGCTCCCAGACCGTTCACTAAGGCTAAGGTTCCTTGACGACACTGCTGGAGCGCATGAAGTAGAAACTGTCTATCAAAGTCACTTTTAGCCGGTAACGGACTAGAGGGTAAGGGTAAGGGCATGGGTATGTAGCTTGAGGTCTGATGGAACGCTGTCTGATGGAATGCTGCCCGATGAAATGCTACCTGATGGAACGCGACCTGATGAAATGCTGTCCGGTTGAGCAGGGACAAATTGAGCACTCAGAATAGAAGACTGGGGAAAGGGTATCCAGTCAGCCTCAAAGAGGGGCTCTGACGCTAAAATGACCGCCCCAGGGTAGTTTGGATGATTTTCTAACCGATACAGCGTCGGCGCTTTAGCCTGGTTATCAAAGCGGGCTGCCACTAGCCGATCGCCCGTACTGACCACAATGCTGCCCGAGACCCTGATACCGTCTTTATTAGCCAGGGTGGTGAGAATGTCTAAGGTCTGGGCCAAACCATCCGCCAAATCCAGCCCCGGCTGCGCTTCAAGCTGATGAGTCAGCAAGGCAAAAATATGCTCAGAATCGGTCAGACCATAGATATTTTGGTAAGCCGTATCGCCAATCAAATCTCTAACCGGGCGATAGAGGGTCTGCCGAAAGCGCTCAATCCAGCCGTTGTGGATAAACAGCAGATTGTCATGCTGAAACGGCTGACAGTTGCTAAAGTCCAACGGTAACCCCGGTGTCGCACTGCGCACATTCGAGACAAAACTGTGCGATCGCACATACCGGCATAAATTCGCCAGGTTACCGTCATTCCACATCGGCAAAATATTGCGATACACAAATGGGGCTTCATCGGGCCGATACCAGCCAAGTCCAAACCCATCAGCATTGAGCAGAGCAACCTCTAGCTCCTTAGGGGCATAGCTTTGCACCAAAAGCGAGTGGTCAGGTTTGAGCAGTAGCTGATCGAGGGAGATGGGCGAGCCGAGATAGGCGAGGATGCGACACATAGGGGGAAGGGCGAAAGGCGAAGGGCGAAGGGCGAAAGGGGAAGTATTGGCAGTTAGATTAACGAGCCAGAGAGTGAAGACCAGGGCGATGAGGGGGTAGAGTGACGGGAGAGTTGGTCTCCCGTAGGATGGGCTAAGCCTCCAATCCCTTAAACATCACAGCCAGCCCATAAAAACTAGCGAGCCCATCTTTCTTTCCAGCCCATCCATCCAAACACATTACATATATTTAACCTTTTGAGATCGCAGCCCAAGCCAGCATCAGCCAGCCCGCAATAAATGCCACCCCCCCAATGGGTGCAACCGCTCCCAGGATCTTGACACCGCTGAGGCTCACCCCGTACAGACTGCCCGAAAAAATCACCACGCCGAGGATAAACGCCCACCCGACATTGGCCAACCCAGAAGATTCAGGCTGCTGCTGCATCAAGAGACCTACCAGCAGCAGCGCCAGCGCATGATACATCTGATAGCGAATGCCCGTCTCAAACGTCGCCAGAGCTTTTTCGGTAAGCCGATCTTTGAGGGCATGGGCACCAAAGGCCCCTCCTGCTACGGAGAGGGCACCGAGGATGGATGCGATCGCAATTAATAAACGCGCAGTCATAGCAGGCTGTAGGATTTTTTTCAGCAGGATCTTTTTACACAGTAAAACAATTGCTCTTGTTTTGTGTTCAGATCTGTCTATTTTCTTCCCACTTGGCCCTCAAAAAATCAATAGAAGTTAATTCTTAAAAACTCAATTCAGCATAAACACTGACGCGATCTCACGCTAATCAAATATCGTCCAGAAACCTTCCAAAAAAAGTTACTTCTTAGGGAAACCTCATCAAAAATAAATCTCCATTTTCCGTATTTACCCAGAGTATTTATGTGCTGAGATTTTCGCTCATAACAGAAGAAGTAAATAGACCACATCCAGTTGAAAACTTGAGGTTTTCCCATAGAGCGAACGACAGGTCTGGATATGACCAAGGTTTCATCAGACAGAACTACAAAACAAATAATCTGTTACTTATACCCTTTGCACCCAGTCAGCCAATCGCTAGGATTTTGTACGTACTGACGATGATTTCATTGATGTTTTCATAATCGATTATGGGTCGCAATTACTGGTTACTCTCATCACTATGTTTGCTAGAGTTAGCTGTTCTTCAACAACCGCTAAAAGCACAGGTTACTCCCACAGCAGATGCCACGGGTACCACAGTTGATATCGAAAGCAATCAATTCAACATCAGCGGCGGTACCCGCGTTGGGGATAACCTATTCCATCGATTTGACACCTTAAACCTCAGCGCCGATCAGATTGCTAACTTTCTCAGCGACCCTAACGTTCAGTTAATCCTGGGTCAGATTTCAGGCGGCAATGCCTCTTATATCGACGGGCTGCTCCAGGTCAGCGGCAGCGGGGCCAATCTTTACCTGCTCAATCCGACGGGCATCTTGTTTGGCCCCAACGCCCGTCTCAATATCGCAGGCTCATTTACCGCCACCACCGCCGATCGTCTGAGCTTTAACGGTGGTGAGCTAGATATCTTTGACACCACTGACTATGCTCACCTGGTTGGCACCCCCCACAGTCTAGTGTTTTCGTCGGGTAACCCCGGCAGCATCGTCAACCAGGGTCAGCTGTCAGTCTCCCCCGGCCACTCACTGCGCTTAACCGGAGGGAATGTCTTAAATACAGGCACACTGACCGCGCCTGGCGGTGAAATCACCCTCGCAGCAGTCCCCGGGGAAAGCCGGATCCGCCTTAGTCAGGCCAACCAACTCATCGGTTTAGACCTAGCAGCGGCCCCGCTAGAAACCAACCAGCTTGCCCCTGCCACCCTGGCTGAACTACTCACTGGCGGCCAGCCATCGGGAGCGACCCAACTGGTAACCAATGCAGACGGATCGATCGCGCTAACCGTTTATGATACAAAGTTTTTAGCAGCTACTACCCTCTCATCGGGTCAGCTCAGCGCCGCTGGCGAAATCGGCGGCCAAATTAACGTCCTGGGTCAGCAGGTCGGCATCCTAAACGCCGATATAGACGCCTCAGGCGACCAGGGTGGCGGCACCATCCGTATCGGCGGTGACGCCAGAGGACAAGGCACTGTCCCCAATGCCACCATTACAGTTGTAGATGACCAATCCATCCTTCAAGCCAACGCCCGCAGCATTGGCAACGGCGGCCAAATCACCGTTTGGGCCGACCACACGGCTCGGTTCTCCGGCACCGCCACTGCCCGAGGCGGGGCGGCATCCGGCAACGGCGGTCACGTCGAAACCTCAGGGCAACATCATCTAGACATCACCGGGGGCACGGTCGATGCCAGCGCACCCAGCGGGGAGGCAGGCCTATGGCTATTAGACCCCACTGACATTGAGATCGTAGATAGCGCTAGCGGTACCCCTACGGGTGGACTGTTTGCCCCCGCCACAACAGGAACCGCTAGCCAAATCTCCCCTGCTACTATCGAGGCTGCCCTTGATCGGGGCACTAGTCTCGAAATCACCACCAGCAATGGGGTAGATGGCGGCGGCGATATCACCCTGATCGACTCGATTAATCAAACCGGTGGCGGCAACGCCTCACTCACCCTCACCGGACGACGGTTTATCCAAAATGGCAGCACCGACGAAATTAACCTCACCAGTACCGGCGGGCTGACCTTTAACCTCAACCAGGTCAACCCAGAAACCACTCCAACTACCGCCTCTATTCAACACGCTCTGGATGCCATTGGCAATGTCGCGGGCGATCGCACCATCACCCTGGGGGCAGGCACCTATCTCACTAACGGCACCCCCATCACAATTGACCGTGAGGTCACTCTAACAGGGTCATCCGCAAATGACACTATTCTCGACGGCGGGCAACTCTCTCGTATCGTCGAGATTACTAATACCACAACAACACTACAAGACCTGACTCTAAGACGAGGTGCGACCCTAGCCAACGAATCTGGTGGCGCAATCTACAACACAGGCAACCTCACCCTGCTAGGAACCCGCATTGAAAACAACACAGCCACTGGAAATGGGGGCGGGTTATATAACAGCGGCAGTTTAAGCGTTATCAACAGTACCATTCATGGTAACCAGGCCCTTAACGGTGGTGGCATTGAAAACTTAGGAGGCACCTTATCTCTGCTCAACAGCCAGGTAACCAACAATATCGCAACCGCAACCCGCAGCCAAAGCCATCTTACGGATCACTCCCAAGGCGGCGGCGGTATTTTCAACCGTGATGGAGGCACTTTAACGATAAATCAAAGTGAAGTTAGCAACAACATTTCATCTGTATTGGGCGGGGGCATTCTCAATTTTGGCAATGGCAATGTCACCACTACAACTGTCATAGACAGTACTATCGCCAACAACATCGCTGAGCATCGAGGCGGCGGCATTCAAACCGCATCCATCAGCGGCAGTGAGGGAACAACTGTTTTAGACATCACCAACAGCACCCTTTCTGGTAATCAAGCAGGATTCCTGGGGGGTGGTATACGCACGGTAGGCAATACTCACCTGACAAATGTCACGATTACCGATAATGCTGTGATAGATGGCTCAGGTGGGGGGATATCAGTCGAGACACATGCATCACCGCCCACTTTGACAAATACCCTCGTGGCCAATAATGACGCATCGACCTCACCCGATGTCGCAGGCCACTTTGACGACCAGGGCAACAACCTGATTGGCATCAGCGACGGCAGTACCGGTTTTACCCAAAGCACATTGGTGGGTACCCAAATAACCCCAATCAACCCGCAGCTGGCTCCGCTAGATAATAATGGCGGCACCACCCCAACCCACGCCCTCTTGACTAACAGCCAGGCTATTGACGCAGGCAACAACAGTGCCGCCCCTACCCGTGACCAAAGAGGCGTTACCCGAGCTGACAGCGCAGCCGACATCGGCGCGTTCGAGTCAAACGTCTCCCCTGTCCCCTCTATCTCCCCAAATCCCCCTGTCCCTGAGCCCACATCGCCTCCTGAAGAGAAGCCCTCTCCATCAGACGCTTTACCCATAGCATTAACCGCTACAAACCTTGCCTGGTCATTAATCACGCGATCGCCAGACGATGACTTAGAGGCATCCAACACAGGCTTGACTGTCAACTTACCCACCCACAGCACAGCCGATCTTGCCCTGCAAAAGCTTGATCGCTCCCTCAGCAGCGACTACAGTGACTATTACTCTGGCATCAGCGCAGGGGGCGCATCCATTCCTGAAATCAAACAAACTCTACATCGGGTACGCCGTGATCGACATACAAAATCGGCGATTGTTTACGCTATCTTTACGCCTAAAGACAACGCTCATTCAGCTGATCCAGACCTGGTCTCAGCTTCGCTAAACGCCCTCGAGCGCGCAGAGCAAACTCGGCCTGATGACCAGCTTGAGCTGATTTTAATTACTGAAGCTGAAGATCCCATTCGCTATGTGACCCAGGCCACGCGAGCTGAGGTGAGCGAGTTGGCAAAGTACTATCGCATGGCGGTTGCAGACCCCGAAGATGACCAAAGCTTCAAGGCACTCTCCCAGCAGTTTTACCAGTGGCTACTCAGCCCCCTTGAGGCTGACCTCAAACGCCAAGCTGTCACGAGCCTGGTCTACACCCTCGACGAAGGGCTGAGGACCCTGCCATTAGCAGCCATGATGGATCGCGATGGCTATGTGATCGATCGCTACGCGGTGTCTATCATTCCTAGCTTTGGTCTGACCGAGCGCAGCTTAGTATGGCTGCAAAACCAAACGACCCTGGCCACGGGCGCTGAAGCTTTCCAAAATCTGGAACCCCTACCCGCTGTAGAAGCGGAGCTAGGCTGGGTGCAGTCCCAGCTGGGTGGGGGGACTTCGCTGCTGAATGAAGCTTTTACGCGCGATAATCTCATCCAGGCTCAAAATCGCCATAACCCTGGGGTCTTACACGTCGCGACCCACGCTCAGTTTAATCCGGGGCAGCCTCAAAATTCATTTATTCAGTTTTGGGACGACTCGCTTAGCCTGGATGAGGTGCGATCGCTAAACTGGCGAAACTCTAGTCTAGAGCTGTTGATCCTCAGCGCCTGCACTACCGCCGTGGGCGATCGCAACGCCGAGCTAGGATTTGCAGGCATTGCTACAGCCTCAGGCGTTCGGTCTGCGCTGGGGAGTCTCTGGTTTATTTCTGATATAGGCACCGTCGCTTTGATGGGCGAATTTTATGCGCAGCTCGAAACCAGTCAGACCATCACCGAAGCACTGCAAAAATCTCAGCAGGCCCTCATTAGCGGTCAGGTCAGATTAGAAAACGGCTATCTGATTACCAGCGCTGGCAAAATTTCAATGCCCGACGAGCTCGACCTACCCGATTCTTTTACGTTCAATCATCCCTACTATTGGTCAGCCTTTGCCTTAATTGGAAACCCTTGGTAAAAAGCTGGCCAATAGTCTATGCGGTTATCTATTAAAAAATCAACTATGTTTTCATATTACTCTCGCCTAAAGCGGCACAGATTAAATTGTTTTGCCTCCCTAAGTGTTGTAGAAAAGCAGCAAGCAAGGCTCTAATCTAAGCTTCAATCCCAATGTGGTTTAGCTCAAAAAAATTGGCTCAGAGAATTCACCTAGATCGATGCTATAAACAAGCAAATCTCTTTACAAAAATCAGACTAAATATGCTATTTCAATCTGCACAACTTCACCTGAATATAAAGATAAAATTGCTATCTTTTATACATAG
>JBCBZL010000439.1:0-2298 GCA_039815385.1 Cyanobacteria bacterium P01_A01_bin.114 | reverse complement strand
TCACCAATCACCAGTCACCAATCACCAATCACCAATCACTAATCACCTTTTCTGCTGCCTCTAGTGGGGACTTTATTTTTGCGCTGAGCCCTTAGCGAAAATTCTCAGGATTGAGGCGACGTCCGGGGGTGACGCCCTGGCCTCGCAAGTATTCGCCGGTACCGCCATCAGACGGAGCTAGATACGGCTTAAGGTTGATGTCGCCACGGCCAAACCCTAAGGTTGAGCCTAGGCTATCGCTGGGCAGGTTGCCCCCTAAGACCTCACTAATCTGGCCCAAGATGTCGATGCTGCCGCTTTCTGTGAAGGTATTAACGCCAGTGGTGCTCACCCCGCCGTCCGCCAGGGTAAGGTTTTCAAAGACGCGATCACGAGTGACCACGGCGTCTTGTCCGGGTGGTACGGTCAAGATGATTTGGCAAAGGCTCGGATTTTGGTCGGTTCTGGCGCAGACGATGTTGTAGCCATTTTCGATGCTGGTGCTCAGTTCGCTCAGGCCCTCTGGGCGATAGCGCTCTAGTCGGTCGCTAATCTCATAGCAGCGGCGCTCGGCAGACCAGCCCCCTCCCATATCACCGGGCACTGCCCATGGGTAAGCCTGGTCGGGTTGGCTTTCGGGCGTATACATAACGGTGAACTGACGCTCATAAACCTGGCACTCAAACCGGGCATCATCGGGTAGAGAATCAACCGGGTCGCTGGTCTCAGACTCTTCTGTCGGGGCAGGTGTGCCCTCACCAGTCGTCTGGGCGTGGCCCGATAGGGGCAACAAGAGTAGCGCGCTGCCCAAAAGCCAGGTCCCAGCTCGCCAAGCCGTTGAGCGGATGGGGTATGAACGTGTTGGGGTTGCCATGATTGCTTTCCTAGGAGATTGAACGTGAGGGCGTGGGTTTAACTAGAATTTAGCCTAGCTTGCGATCGCATGGAATGACTTAAGGACTGTGCCAATTCGGCCAGGGGCTGATGTCATCTGCAAACTGTCAAGGTGGCAGCTTTGACAGTTGTTATTCGAGTGCTATTCGAGTGCTATTCGAGACGATTCTTAATGCAAGCTGGGCAGTCGTGGATCAGGCTCAGTATGCTTGAAAAAGCCTTTGCTGATTGAGAGGATGAATTTGTCTGTTGTAACTGGCTACTCTACTTTTTATGCGGGTGGGTGATTGGTGATTGGTGATTGGTGATTGGTGATTGGTGATAACCCACTACCCACTACCCACTACCCACTACCCATTTGCTAGCTGCCCGCAATTCACAGATTAAGTCATACCAGGGATCAGCAACGCCCAAAAAAGAGTATCTGAAACGTTGTCAGGAGCTAAAGACCGTGAGTAAAGACTGGATAGCAAAGCTTGGATTAGCGTTGACGCTAGCAGGTCAGTTCGCATTGCCTATCGGGATTGTCTCCATCACAAACATCCCAACCGCCAGGGCAGAGGGCTTTGAAGCCAGCCCCTTTCAGCTATTCAATTTGGCCTACGAGGGCTACCTCGAAGAGGCAGGCATTCCTAGCCGTGCTCGGTTAGAGCGGCTCTATCACTATCACGATATTGTGGCCGAAGACATTGTGGCTGCAGGGGTCGAAGCAGGCTATATCCCCGATACGACCCTTGAAGATGCTCGATATATTAATGCGGTCCGGTTGCAGATGCAGAGCCTGCGCGATCGCGATCGGTTTCACCGCTGGCGCGATTTTCACCGCTGACACGATTTATCTGGCATTGATTTGCTCAAACGGCGCGGCCTCTCCGCCTAGGCCCGTGACGATGGTTTCAGTATTGGCAACCATCATGTTGATATAGCTGTCGCCCGGCGTGCCCGGAGCCCCGATCGAGTCAGAATATAGCTCATTGGGGGCCAGCGAAACCCCGGCTTCTTCGGCCACGGTGCGAATCAGCTGGGGGTTTAGGGTAGTTTCAGCAAAGATGGCAGAGACGCTAGCCGCTTTAACCGTCTCAACCAGTTTTTGTACCGTTTGAGCGCTGGGCTGTTCTTCGGTGCTGATGCCGATCAGGGTGCCCAGCACCTCTAGACCGTAGGCGCTGGTGTAATACTGGAACGCGTCGTGGGTGGTAACCAGCTTGCGCTGCTCTGGGGGAATGGTGGCAATTTGCTGCTCGATCCAGACGTCGAGGTTGGTGAGCTCTGCTATCAGCTGTTCAGCATTGTTGGCGTAAACCTCAGCCGAGTCAGGATCTAGCTGGCTGAGGCTGTCGCGAATGGCAGTGACCATTGCGATCGCATTCTCTACATCTCCCCACACGTGCGGATCTGGCTCAGTTTGCCCCTGATATTGGAACG
>JBCBZL010000025.1:0-26839 GCA_039815385.1 Cyanobacteria bacterium P01_A01_bin.114 | reverse complement strand
CGATTACAAGCTAGAGCCCTATTTCAGCTTTAATACGCGTCCCAGGGATGGGTTGCCGATGCAGATTGAGAACGCCTGAGGGGAGGTGGGGAGATATATCGCGTGTCTACCCAACCCACCTAAAATAAGAACCGAAAAACCAGGCAGGTAAATCATTGGGTGCATTTCGAGGGTTGCGATCGCTGATTCCAAAACTTGATCATCGGGTCTGGATTTTAGCAGCGGGGCGGTTGCTGTCCCAGGTTGGGATTGGGTTCACGCTGTTTTACGCACCGATCTTTTTTGTGAATCAGGTGGGGCTCCCAGCAACAGCGGTGGGGCTGGGCTTGGGATGCCAGTCAGTTTCGGGGCTGATCGGTCGCTTTGCAGGCGGGTCGATGGCAGACTCACCCCGCTGGGGGCGACGACGCACCTTGCTCTTATCAGCGGCGATCTCGGCTCTGGCTGATGGCGTATTTGTGCTCACCAATGACTTCACCGTCTTTGTGATTGGTAATTTGTTAATGGGGTTGGGGGTCGGGCTCTATTGGCCTGCTACCGAAGCAGTGGTGGCCGATATCACCCAGGCAGACAATCGAAACGAGGCGTTTGCGACCGTCCGTTTGGCCGACAGCCTGGGCCTTAGCCTGGGAGTTGTCTTAGGCGGGGCACTGATTGCGGCCACGGGGGCCTACCGGGCTCTGTTTGCAATTGATGGGATTACCTTTGTGCTGTTCTTTGCAGTCGTGGCGGTTGCGATCGCAGAAACCCTCCCAAAAGACGCCGCGCCCAAAAACTTTTGGGCCGGCTGGGGCACCGCGCTGCGCGATCGCACCCTGCTGATTTTTGTGACCGTCAATATTCTATTCACCACCTACCTGTCTCAGGTACAGAGCACCCTGCCGGTCTATCTCAACCGATTTGCCACGGTGGGCGACACCACCGGCTTTTCCGAATCAGTCCTGAGCGGTCTGTTTACCTGGCACGTGGCCCTGGCCGCAATTTGTCAGCTGCCGATGGCCAGGGGACTAAGAAACTTTAGCCAACCTCGTGCCTTAATGATTTCAGCAGGGCTGTGGGCGATGGGCTTTTTGGGTATCTACGGAGCAGGAACCACTTTAACCGGAGCGATTACTTTCTCAGCGCTCGCCCTCGGCATTTTGGCTCTAGCCACAGTCGCCTATACCCCCGTAGCCTCGACGCTGGTGGTCCAGCTTGCCCCCCAAAACCTGCGCGGCGTGTATCTGTCGGTCAACTCGATGTGCTGGGCAATCGGCTATCTGCTCGGCCCGCCCCTGGGCGGCTGGGCAATTGATCAAGGCGTCAGTACCCAGGGCATCTCGATCGCTCACGGCTTCTGGCTTGGACTAGCCCTGAGCAGCGCACCTGCGGCGCTCATTTTGGCCTCCCTAAGCCGGTCAATGAAGCAAGCCAACACAAACAGCCCTTAACGTTTCACCCTTCTTCACCCTGTAACCCTACCGGGCACCACGCCCCCTTCACCCTTTACCCTTCGCCCTTTACCCTTCGCCCTTCGCCTTGATATCCCTCCCTCAACGCCGCGCCTGCAGCTTCCGATACACCGCCTTAATATCCACATCGTGATGGGCCAGTGCCACCAGCGTGTGATATAGCAAATCAGCCACTTCACCCGCAATTTCGTCTGGCGCGTCATCTTTGCAAGCCATGACGACCTCCACCGCTTCTTCGCCGATTTTTTTGAGGATTTTATTATCGCCGCCCGCGAAGAGCTTGTTGGTATAAGAATCGGGTTTGGGGTTGGCTTTGCGATCGCAAATTACCCCATACACCTGCGATAGCGTATCCGCAGGCGGCGGCGTAATCCCCTGATCGACCTGATGAAAGCAGCTGCGCTCCCCGGTATGGCAGGCAATATCTCCGAGCTGCTCGACCGTGACCAGCAGCGCATCACTGTCGCAGTCGTAGCGAATTGCCTTTACCTTTTGCAAATGTCCTGACGTTGCCCCCTTGTGCCATAGCTCCGATCGCGACCGGCTCCAATACCAGGTTTCACCCGTTTCCAGGGTTTTTTGCAGCGACTCCTGGTTCATCCAGGCCATCATCAAGACAGTGCCATCGAGGTAGTCCTGTGCGATCGCGGGCACCAGCCCCTGCTCGTTGTAGCGAATCTCGTCGAGGGGGATAGCGTGAGTCAAAGCAGCAGGCGTTGTCGTCATAGTGAGGGTCTCGAGGCGAAGGAGTAAAATTGAGCAACTGCGATCAGCAAAAGTTAGTCTAACCGACCTGTGGCGTTGATGCCCCTATTGAACATAAACAAAGAAACTTGGATCTCTGAGCGCCATACTCTTCAGCTACCCGGTTTACCCCTTGATCGGCATCTTTCAGCCCCCAATGAACTTGAATTTTCGGGATGTGATTACCACTTAGAAGCACTTGCCCACGTTTTTATCGTTCATCTGCTTCGGCAACACGGGCATCACTGCGATATCTCTCTGGCTGCTCTGGAGACGCTCAGCAGAGCGCGGCGTCGGCATTAGGGTAGTCAGTGCGCTGCAAATAATTTTCTGGGGCTCTTTCTATGTTGCCGTTTGGGTGCCGGGGGCCAGCCCAGGCGCTGATCCAGAGATGACGCCCCCCTCACTGCTGGGCATACCGCTGTATCCCAATATGGTCGTGGCTATCGTGGTGATCGTCTTGGCTGCGATCGCAGACTGGCTCTACCACAGCGATACGTCTAGTACTGACCATTCACTCCCACAATAGGTCACAGGTATTTCCACCCCCTTCGCCTTTCCCCCTTCCCCTTCCCCTTTCCTCCTTCCCCTTTCCCCCTTCCCCTTTCGCCTTTCTCCCCTTCCCCTGTTGCTACATTCCGTAACATCTCTCAACAACACCCAGGCCAAGGGATAGGATTAAAAATACTGCAAATTAAACCACATCCGGTTACCTGAGTTTTTCCCATCGGGTAGACACCAGGTCTGGAGGTGGCCGAGAGGCAATTTTGCCGTCGACTCAAACACAAAATCAAGGATCTTCAGGAAGGAGCGCGCTTTGGTCAGCACCACATCTTTGAAAACAACCAAATCAGCAGAAATTTTTTCGGCGGCCCGAAATCTGATGCCCGGTGGCGTCAGCTCTCCGGTACGAGCGTTTAAGTCAGTAGGCGGACAACCAATTGTCTTTGACCGAGTCAAAGGAGCCTACATTTGGGATGTCGATGAAAATCAATACATCGATTATGTCGGCACCTGGGGGCCTGCTATTTGTGGCCATGCCCATCCAGACGTACTGCAAGCCCTCGCCACTGCCTTAGAGAAAGGCACCAGCTTTGGCGCACCCTGCTACCTCGAAAACGTGCTCGCCAAAATGGTCATTGAGGCCGTCCCCAGCATTGAGATGGTGCGCTTTGTTAACTCAGGCACCGAAGCCTGTATGGCTGTACTGAGACTGATGCGGGCCTTCACCGGACGCGACAAGGTGATCAAGTTTGAAGGTTGCTATCACGGTCACGCCGATATGTTTTTGGTCAAGGCGGGGTCTGGGGTCGCCACCCTGGGGCTGCCCGACTCTCCCGGAGTGCCCAAAGCCGCTACCAGCAGCACGTTGAACGCCCCTTACAATAATTTAGAAGCCGTCAAAAAACTATTTGCCGACAACCCTGGCGAAATCTCAGGCGTCATCCTAGAGCCTGTGGTCGGCAACTCTGGTTTCATCACCCCCGACGCGGGCTTCTTAGCAGGCCTACGCGACATTACGCGCGAAAATGGGGCGCTGCTGGTCTTTGACGAAGTGATGACCGGTTTCAGAATTGCCTATGGGGGTGCCCAAGCGAAATTTGGAGTGACCCCTGACCTGACCACCCTTGGCAAGATTATCGGCGGCGGCCTCCCGGTCGGAGCCTACGGCGGTCGCAAAGACATTATGGAAATGATTGCCCCAGCTGGTCCGGTTTACCAGGCTGGCACCTTATCCGGTAACCCCCTAGCCATGACCGCAGGCATTAAAACTCTAGAGATTTTGCGTCGCCCCGGCAGCTATGATCAGCTAGAAACAGTAACCAAAAAATTGATCAACGGTCTCCTCTCCACTGCCCGCGACGCTGGTCACACCGTCTGTGGCGGCAACATTAGCGGTATGTTTGGTATGTTTTTTACCGAAGGCCCCGTCCATAACTACGACGATGCTAAACAGTCTGATCTTGATAAATTTAACCGCTTCCACCGAGGCATGCTCGAAAACGGCGTCTATCTCGCCCCGTCCCAGTTCGAGGCAGGCTTTACGTCACTGGCTCACACGGATGAAGATATCGAGAATACTCTGGCAGCAGCGCAGACGGTTTTGGCTAGCTTATAAGCACTCAGCATAACCCTTTCAGCCGATATCTCTCAGCCTAGATAAAGGCAGCTATGGAGACATGGGTATCCCCCCTGTACAGACGCAATATATTGTACAGACGCAATGTATTGCGTCTCTTTCACAAGCGACCCCGCCATCATGTACGAAAATGACGAGCTCACTATCTTAGAAACCCAAATCGGCTTAGACAAGCCAGTGGATCCGCTCGATCAGATTGCACTGCCGGGTGACGAGCCAGAGGGGCCCCAATACCAGCCAGAAGAAATGCTGCCGCTGCTGTTTTCGCCCGACGTTCAACAGCGGACGCTAGCGGCCCGTGCCTTTTGTGAAATGGAAGACGAAAGGGCAATCCCTCGGCTGATTAATTTACTCAAAGACAGCTGCCCCTTGGTCAGGGTGAGCGCGGCCTATGCGTTAGGGCGTAACCCCAGTGAGATGGCTGTTGAGCCCTTGATTAAGCAGCTTAATAAAGACTGGAATGGCTATGCTCGCAAAGGCATGGTGTGGGCCTTAGGTAACTGCCGCGATGCCCGAGCGGTTGAGCCCCTCGTCGAGGCCATTCGCACGGATATTGCAGCGGTACGGCTATGGGCAGCTAGCGCCCTCGCCCAAACTGGGCAGGTCAGCTTTGAGGCGATGATCAAGGCCATTCCTCCCCTGGTGAAAACCATGCGCCAGGATACTATTGCTGCTGTACGCAGCAACTGCGCCTGGGCTATTGGCCAGCTGTGCAAGGAACTGCCCTCTAACGTGGTCTACGCCACCGCCATCGATGCCCTGATCGAAACCTTTGCTGACGATGAAGACCTCGGCGTTCGCGAAGATGCTCGCACGGCAATCTTAAACGTCGGCGACTCTCGGGGTTTGCAAGTCATCGAAGAAATTGAGCAAGACAGCTTTTTTTGATACATCCTCTTAAACAGGGAGAAGAGTCTTGGGCTAATCCGGAATACATTGAACCATAGCTTAGCCTTTGCCTTACGCTGCTTCTTTAAGGCGATTCAAAATTTTCAAAACTTCCCAGAGGGCATTGTGTCTGCGGTTCAAGGAAAAGTCGTCTGAGAAGACATATTGACCGCGCTCAAGTTTCACGAAAATAGAGTATTCGCCGTTGCTGACCAACCCAAACTTTGGTGTTTCCTGAGGGCTAGACGCCATATAAGCAAGCGCCTGAGGCAAAGCCGTTGTCACATTAAACGAAGTTCGCTTGGCTTCGACCAGAACAATCCATAAATTCTGACTGACTACCAGCGCATCAATGCGACCCCGGTAAACTGTCTGGGTTTCGTCGGCGTACTCAAACTGGACTGAAACCTCTGACTTAAGCAAAAACGGCGGGTCATAAAGCCCTGCCATCTCAAGCAGGGGTGAGATGACGAGAAAGTTCACCGCATTTTCTAACAAATGTCCGTGTTGACGATGATATAAATAGCGGCGCTTAATCAGATCTAACCGAGTCTGCTCAACCTCTGTCAGGGCTTCAAGCGACGTCATCCATTCCATAAAAAAATCGGGATCCGGACTCTTAGCTATCTTGCAGACCCGCTCAATCTCAGCCAGGCTCGTGATGTAATCTGTAACAGCTAAGAGTTGAACCATGGCGGTTTAGGCGGTTTGAATAAAGGTTTTGCGACGCTCAGAAATCTTGCGAAATTAAATTATAGGCACCGCAACTTTTATGATAGCGATCCTCAATGCCAAGAAAACCGAAGACTCCAGCAGCAGTTTACGATCTCCCGATATCTCCCCGATCTGCTGGCTAAAATAAGACCAATCTCAACAGAGGAATGCGATGGCGAGTCCTGCTTTAGACAAAATGCTGGGGTTTATCGATGCCTATCAGCAGCAGCGATCGCACCTCTCCTCTATTAACGTGGTGCGATCGCTCCGCGCCTACACTCGCCCCACCTACGCCAGCAAATTTTGGGAACTGGTCGCGGGCAAAAATC
Source organism: Cyanobacteria bacterium P01_A01_bin.114 (assembly GCA_039815385.1). Taxonomy (GTDB): domain Bacteria; phylum Cyanobacteriota; class Cyanobacteriia; order Phormidesmidales; family Phormidesmidaceae; genus SIO4C1. The sequence continues at coordinate 20,573 of JBCBZL010000025.1, read as the reverse complement.
CTGACTTTATCAAAGGCGAACTCGACGACCAGTCCGTCGTCATCATGGGTAAAGAAATTGACTTTGCCCATTTCATCGCTGCCCTCTCGGACCAGTCCTGGGGCGGCAACCTCTTCTCTACCCTGAGTGACGGTGCTCTGTGGATTGCGTCTAAAGTCGCCACCGGCCACGGCTATGACAGCCGCGAATACACCGCCGCCATTGGTGACACCGCCCAGCCGATTGAAGTTTACCTTGATAAGCACGGTGGCAAACACTACGACGCTAGCGCTTTGCAAGATCTGCTGAGTAAGTTTGCTTCTGTCAAAGACTATGACTCTGATTTAGTCGCGTTTGTGGTGGGTCGGCTGCTCTACAAAAATCCGGGCCTGCCGATCAAAGACGCCATTTTGCAAGCCGACCAGATCCGTTTTGTCGACGGTGCGCGGGACTACCTCACCCAAATGTTTGGAGCCCGGTTTGAGCAGGGAGCCTGGCAGAATGTGGACTCGGTTAAAGCAAGGGTGCGCGATCGCATCCAGGCCTACCTGCTGATCAAACGCGACGCCATCCGAGCCGACATCCTCAACCGCACCTACTGGAAACAGGTCCGCCCAGCCCTGATTAACCAGGCCGCCGACCATTTTATAACCTACCTAAAAAATTCAATCTAGTAGTCTGTTTCACCCCTTCACCCCTTCACCCAAAGAAAAAGCCAGCCCCTCGTTAAGGCTGGCCTCGCTAGTCATTGACTTTGCGTTGATCTCTCAATTTTGGAGAAAACTCAAATCTGCGTTACCGCAAAAACTTTGATTGAATCTCCGTCGCACATTGTAACAATAAGTACAGAACTTTCTGTAATGGATCTTCACAGTACATCCGCCGATTTCTAAAATTTATTTGATAAGTAAATGTACTTATCTCAGTGATATCACTGATGACAGGCATTCTCAGGCCTAAACCGAAGAATTTGTATGTCAAGAGTGCATGACATAAGATCGAGCAAATTCTTCTTAGGTCGCGCTAGCCGAACGCTCAGGTAGAACATTAAAACTACTGAAAACAGGATGTCAGCCAATCTAACCCCAAGCTGCTCACCGGTGGCCTATCCTCAGAATCCCAAATACTGGTACCTCAACATGACAGCCCCCACCAGCCTCTCGCCTTGAGAAGCCTGCCTCTATACCCGTCTATAATTGAAAAGCATTGCACCAGGTATCGCGTTGCAGGTTACATTTTTAGGCACCAGTTCTGGCGTTCCCACCCGGTCTCGCAACGTTTCTAGCGTGGCCCTGCGGCTTCCTCAGCGGGCAGAGATTTGGCTCTTTGACTGCGGCGAGGGCACCCAGCATCAGTTTCTCAAAAGCGAATTTAAGTCGAGTCAAATTCGCCGCATTTTTGTCACCCATATGCACGGCGATCATATTTTCGGGCTGATGGGGTTGCTGGCTAGCTGTGGGCTGGCCGGGGCACAGCAGCGCATTGATATTTACGGCCCCCCCCGCCTCAATGACTACTTACAGGCCTGCCGAAAATATTCCCAAACCCATTTTTCTTACCCGGTTAGAGTGCACACCGTCGAGCCGGGCAAAGTGTTTGAAGATGATGATTTTGCGGTCAGTTGCGATCGCTTAGAGCATCGCGTCCCCGCCTTCGGCTATCGCATCTGCGAAAAAGATCGCCCCGGTCATTTTGACGTTAAGCGAGCCGCCGCCCTAGGCATCCCCTCTGGGCCAGTCTATGGTCGCCTAAAAAAAGGAGAGGTCATTACCCTACCCGACGGTCGCATCATCAACGGCAGCAATTTGTGTGGCCCCCCTCTGGTGGGGCGTAAGCTCGCCTACTGCACCGACACCATTTTTTGTGATAGCGCCGTCGAGCTCGCCCACCAGGCTGACGTTCTGATTCACGAAGCAACCTTCTCCCACCAAGATGCTGAGCTAGCCTACCAGCGGCTACACTCTACCTCTACAATGGCCGCCCAGGTCGCCCTAGCGGGCCAGGTTAAGCAGCTGATCATGACTCACTTTAGCCCTCGGTATGCCCCCGGCAACGCGCTCCAGCTCAAAGATTTGCTCGCAGAAGCCCAGGCCATTTTCCCCAATACCCTGATGGCCAAAGACTTCTTTACCCACGAAATTAAACGCAGCGAAAAAGCAAAATTGGTCAGTCAAGCCTAAACCCACAGGCGCTCGAATCAAGACTGGGATCTCGGCCTATTACCCAAAACCTACGCCGCCTAAGACTGCCCAGTCGTTTCCTTTGTCTTCAACCGAGCATGAAGGCTGGTCAAGCGATCTTTGCTGTTGACGGGTAAATGAGGATAGGGCGCTTCAAAATTAGGCCAGTGGGCCAAATCGCTACAGGTGCATGGCTCAACGTTATAGGCAACCGCTGGCGTAGCCACTGGCAGCTCGCAGCGGGGGCAGGCATCAATTTCCCATTCTTCAGTAAGCAACTGATCCAGCGTGACTGAGGTCCCTTCTACGTAACAATCACGCCCCATACTCTCCATAATTTGAGACCAGCAGTCTTCAAACTCAGCGCTGAATCGATCTCCCTGCAAGACAGGGTCAGGGCGGCGAGCAACCTGCCCCTTCTGGACAATGACATGTTTGCCCAGCTGAAACCAGTAGGCTAAATATTCTCTAACTTGCTTTTGAGAAGCCATGGCCTACAAACCTGGGTAAATAGTAAAACGAGCGATAAAGTGCCCTGTAGCTGATCGTAGCCTTTCTAATAACATCAAGCCTTGAAATACTCACATCGTAAGGGTGTCTTAATATTTAGAAAAGCGCAGATGGATGGGGAACCGCTACCCCCAGCTGTTTGAGATCCAGGGCATAGCCCCCGGTGACCAGATAAACCGAGGTTGAGAGCGCACCCACGTGACGCACTAACCCCCCTAGCCGATCGCGAAAGGTGCCCCCAATCGGGTAGGCAGGCACGACTCCCCAACCCGTTTCTTCACCGACCAAAATGACATCGCAGACGGTCGCCTGAAGCGCCTTTATGAATAAAGCCTGCTGCTGCTGCCAGGCCGGCTCCGCCAGGTCAATCAAATTAGCTAGCCAGGTGCCTAAAGAGTCAATCAGCAGGCATTGGTCGGGGGTCGCCCCTTGCAAAACCGGCACCAAATCAGTCGGAACTTCTAATACACGCCAGTCAGCAGGCCGCCTGGCACGATGCTGTGCCAGGCGAGCCTGCCAGTCAGCATCACTCGGGTCAATTTGGGATGTCGCTACATAAACAACGGCCTGTTTAGACTGATGGGCAAGCTGCTCAGCCCATTCGCTTTTACCAGATCGGGCCGGGCCCGTAATCAAAGTGGTTGCCATACAGCTGACATTTGCAAAGTTACTATTTGAAAGCCATCATTTTACGAGCATCTTGAAGTTGTTTTACAACCGTCGACCTGTTCTAAAGTCTGTCACTACGCTTATAGATACAATTGGAAACCCAATCTGGGAGCCAGCATGGACGGGACCTATTTTCGTATTCGAGAATTTCACATTGACCCTGAGACTCAAGACATCACCACACGCTCCGTCAGCCCTCGTCGAGGAGCCTCAATCCCTTGCTACTACGTAGCCAGTACGGCCCCTCCCAATATTGAAGACGCGCACCCCTTTTCCTATCAAGACAAGGCTCAAACCCAGCGGGGCATCGATGCGATCGCAAAAGATCTTTACCAAATCTACAGCGATTCCACGATTCCAGAATCCCCAGAGCTGGTGATCACCGTCCACGGATACAACACCCACGAGCACGGGATCAAATCCTGGTACAGCGACATCGTTCGCTACATCAATCAAACCGATCAGGCCATTCAAAATAAGCGCAACGTCGTCTTTATTGGCTATCGCTGGTCATCCGAAAACTTTTCGATCACACCCAGTAACCTGAGACGCAATTTAAAGGCACTGCCGCCCCTCCCCAAGGCGTTACTCACCGTCGGCACTTTTGCCAGTATTCTTTGGCTGATTTTAGCCATGATGACCCGCCATGACTGGGTTGATCTCCTCTTCGGATTGCTGCTAGGGCTCACCTCCAGCGCAGCTGCGCTGATCATCGCGCTAGTCATCCTGCGCATATCAGTTTATTTTCGAGATGTCTATCGAGCCATCAACTTCGGAGCCTTAGATCTAGTTGAGTTAGTGCGCCGCCTAGATCGAGAAATCATTGACCAAACTGCCGCCCATCTAAACAAAACCCAGCCAGATTTAGACCATATCCCCCAAGCTGCCCGACGGCACTGGGAAGACACCCCCCGACGGATCAAACTCAACTTTATTGGTCACAGCATGGGCGCACTGGTGGTCACCAATATCGTCCGAATTTTGTCAGACGTCTTCGACAATCGCTCCGTGGCCAAGTATCCCCCACCCCATATTGGCAACACCTTAAGTCTAGAGCGTTTAATCCTTGCTGCCCCAGACATTCCAATCCTTTCGATCATTTCCAGTCGAGCCAATTTCTTGGCCCCTTCCCTGAGACGCTTTAAAGAGGCCTACCTCTTTAGTAATGAAGGCGACCTGGCCCTGCGTTTTGCATCAACGGCGGTCAATTACATTTCGTTTCCCAGCGCTACTCGCACCCGAGGCTATCGTTTGGGCAACGTCGCTTTGGCTAATAGCAAAGACTACGGCATTGCTAATCTTGAAAATCTGCGCACTTATTTTCGCCCAGAGGTAAGGTTGCAAACCGCGATTCAAGCTGACCCAGACGACATTTTACAAAATCTCTACATCGCTCACGGTGGTCGTAATCAAGGCGGCTACCTTTCACTCGCTGAGCTGTTTAACGAACAAGACAAAACCCCCACAGGCAGCATCACCCTGGCAGATCTATTCACATTTTTTGACTGTACTGATTATTTTGATACCTGCGTCTGCTTTGAGGGCAGTCACCGTCGCCCCGTCCCCATGGGGCTGCTCAGCCGAGCCAAACGCAAAGGCACTTTGAATGCGTGGGACTATACCGAGCTGATCATCGACTCTATCTTAGGACGACGCGATGTGCACGGCGGTTACTTTCACGGTGACTTTAGCCGTCAGCTGATCTATCGACTTGCTTTTCTAGGCTTTGAGGGTGTCCTTAAGGCTTCGGCTGATGAAACGCTGCTTTCACCCACAGCACCCTTTTCACCCCAAACGGCTCTCGATGTACTCGATGAAAAACTAAAGCAGCTGGGCATTCAAGCCTATCTTTCGCCGCTTCACTATCGTGTCAGTATCCAAGGCCAGCAGGTTGAAAATGCCAAACAAGAGATCCTACAGACCATTCAGCTTGAATCTAAAACATCCGATGATTGATGAAGGCAGAGGCCTTGCTAAGGGGATTCATCGGGGACACTGCATTCGGATTGGGTATTACACCCTGGAAGAAGTTTGTTTTTCAGAAGCGTTGGTCGCCCAGGCGGTCAAACTAATTAGAAACCCTAAAGATGGACCTGCCACAAACAGAATCAGCTCTAAACCGCCCATGTTAATCTCCTGGTTATCCTTTAGAAAAAGTTTGGCGGAAATTTCATCCCGCTACTTTTCTAATAGTGTCACCGGTCTATGGGTCATGCATCAGCGCTACTAACGAAAATCAGCATAGCTAAAAAATTAGATATGCCAGTAATTTAACTGGCACTGTTTCAGCGGGGTCAGCCATGTAGCGGAGGCTTTGTAAACGGCTACTCCTGTGAATTGATCGCTTTTGACGCCTGACGGGCGTCGAGCCACCAAGCCGCAACAATCCAAAGAATCACAGCTATCAACGCTAATAGTGTGAACTGGGCAACGCCAGCGACGAGGGTCGCCAGAGGAATTAGCCGCCCTACAAAAAAGGCCAGGCTTACCATTACGGTTGCCCAAAGCGTTGCGCCCAAAAGATTGCACAGCAAAAACTTCCAGTAGGGCATTTGGGCAATCCCCGCTAGGGGGCCTGCAAAAATGCGCAGCAGGGCAACAAAGCGGCCTAAAATCACTGCCTTAGCCGCATTTTCGCTAAACTGCTCTCGCACTTTTACTAAATTGGCTTCATTGAGGCGAAACAGTCTGCCCAGACGCTTTAGCAATGGCCAACCTCCGTAAAACCCTAGCCAATAGCCAAAATTATCTCCGAGGGTCGCCCCTGCGATCGCACAGGCTAAAACCCAGCCATAGCGTAGCTCACCGTCACCTGCCAAAAAGCCGCCCACCAGCGTCACTGTCTCACCGGGCAGGGGCAGTCCCATATTCTCTAACATGATCCCAAAGAAGACGGCCCAGTAGCCATACTCCCGAGCAATAACCTGAAGCGAGTCGAGGGAGAACAGCTCTAACGACAGTGGAAAAGATTCCATAAAGATTGGAATTTACATTTTTTTACTTTATCTATCTTGGCGCGATCTTCTCAGACGTGTCAACGATAAACCTGACCAATATATGGTTTCTAAAAAGAAACCTCCCTGGCGGGAGGTCTTAGCTTCATTGAGTCTGCATGGCACAAACCCTTAACGTTGTAGCTTTAGCAAGCTGAGCAAATTATCCCTCTGCAAAACTGGGCATTGAGGTAGTTGAGATCGCAGACTGAGGAAAGGTAGGCAAATCGAGGCAATGTTGATTGCGACGACTCCGCACCGCTAGACGATAGCTAACGCTCTGCAGCTCAGCATGGAGCTGCCGATTTTCTTGCTGAATCCCAGCGACGCGGTCTTTGACTGCCGACATTCGCTCCGCGAATTTTTGCTTGTAAATTTTAGGGAGCTCTTGGACAACCTGCTCCAGCATACGGGTGCGATCGGTCAGCTCTTGCACAGTCTGACGCAGCTGATAAATCTCAGCATCTCGCCCGCCAATTTGTTCTTGATAAAACTCAACCTGCTGCTCAACTCCCTGGAGCTGCTCTCTTAAGGCACGGACTTCAGCGTGATGGCGCTCTGATACTTCCGTGGTCGGCAAGAAATTTTTGTTGCCTTTTACCAGCCGAAATAGCTCTTGCGAGAGTTGCTGCACTAGCTGATCGCGCATTTGCAATTCTTCTTGCAGCCGCGCTAGCTCGACCTGGGTATCGGATACTTTCAATTTTTGGGCCAGTTGAGTCACAAGGCAACTCCTAAACTACAAGTCAACGTTAATTAAAGCTATTAGAGATAAAATGCACCAGCGATCACTCAATCATCGCTGTGAATCACCGAATGCTGAATCACTAGATGCCGAATCGCTGACACTGTAGCACTTCACAGCCAAATTGGCACCTAAATTTCAAAGAATGACAATTGTTTTAGCATTTGAATGCTCACGAATTTAGGCTCCATAGCAAAAAGCGCAGCCGGTTGACTGCGCTTTTGCAAGGGTGAGAGCTGCCGCTGTCGCTAGGCACTGACAGCCCCTCAAGAAACGCTATGAAGCGCCCAAAGGAGCGGCAGAAGGAGCCACGGACTCTGCCGGGGCAATGTCTGTCTCGTCAATCACGAGGGTCATATAGCGAATCACGTCTTCGCTTAGACGCATCTCGCGCTCCATGGGTGCGATCGCGTCGCCGGGCGCACGATAGTTCATCTGGATATAGATGCCTTCGCGATGACGATTAATCTCATAGGCCAAGCGCCGTTTCCCTCGGTGCTGGGTTTCAATAATCTCGGCCTCTTTTTCCTTCAGCAAATCTTGGTACTTTACGATGACACTGTCTACGGCTTCATCACCGAGGTCAGGCCGTAAAATATACATCGTCTCGTATAGATTGTTCAACGGGTTAACTCCTGTGTGGATCCTTATGGACAAAATGGCTTTTGCTTTCGCTGCCCAAAGAGCAGCTGCCAACGCTCACCCTTTATCGATTAATCAGTGAGCAGAATCAGGCAGTTAGCAGCACGACAAGGCAGCAGACTAATCACCAGTAAGCTGCTATGCTCATTGCACCGAAAGCTGAAAAGCAAGGACCTACAATCATAGCAATAAGTGAAGCAGTTTGTATGGCGCAGCGCTATGTTCGAGTTCAATCCTCAAGCGGTCAGTTGCACTATGGCCTTTTGCAAGCCGATCGCAGCGTTAAAGTATTAGACGCCCCTCCCTGGCTGGGCGGAGAGCTGACCGATGTCGAGCTTGACACCAGCACCTACCGTCTTTTAGCCCCTTGTGCCCCCTCAAAAATCATTGCGGTCGGCAAAAACTACGCTCAGCACGCTGCTGAGATGGGGGGCGACGTCCCTAAGGAGCCACTGCTCTTCTTTAAACCGTCGACCAGCGTCATTGCCCACAACGCCCCTATCTTATACCCGCCCCAAAGCCAGCAGATTGACTATGAAGGTGAGCTCGCGCTGGTGATTGGAGATCGCTGCTTTCTCTGCCCCCCCGAGACGGCCCAAGCCAAAATTTGGGGCTATACCATTGCCAACGATGTCACCGCTCGCGATCTGCAACGCACCGACAACCAGTGGGTCAGGGCTAAAGGGTTTGATTCTTTCTGTCCCCTAGGGCCCTGGATTGTTCGAGAGCTTACCCCCGGTGCCCGACTGCAAACCTTTGTTAATGACATCTCTGAGCCAGCACAGTCAGCGTCTATCAGCGACATGACCTTTCAACCCGACACCTTGGTAACCTACATTAGCCAGATAATGACCTTGTTGCCGGGCGATATCATTTTGACGGGCACTCCTGCAGGCGTAGGTCCCATGAAGCCGGGCGATCGTATCCGCATTGAAATTGAGGGCATCGGTGCCCTCGAAAACGACCTACAGCTGAGGTCAGATAATAACGGCCACTAGCTATCGCACTTGCATGTAAACCGCTTCAGAGATGGTTGGGATCTCAGCATATTGCCCCATCAGCGAACGTACGATCGAATAGCCCACCGCCGCTAACCCCCCTAAAAACAAAACGTTTAGGAAAGTTTCAATGAGCAGGTTGAAGCCTGGAATGCCACCCAGAAGACTCAGCAGCAGCATGCCGACCGAGATCATAAAGCCGATCAAAATAGCCTGTAACGTGTTAAAGCGAATGAAATGACTGATGTTTGGATTACGAACCACTAAAAAGAGCAGTAAGAAAAAGACGATTAGAGAACCAAACCCACCCGGCACCAAGCTATACAAGATAACCACAGGCGAGATTAGCAGGTAGAGTACACCCACAACAGGCGTCAGAATGGGCAGCTGATCTGAGATAAAAAGGAAGAAGGCCTGACCCGCCATCACTGCACTCACCAGGGGTAACAAGTAAGGCAGGGCTGCAAAAAGCCTGTCTGCAGTCGTTGTCGTGCCACGCCATGTCATAGTGATTGATTGCTCCGAACAATATTGCAAAGATCCGCTAAAAAGCGATTTACTTCTCAGCATAACGCAGACATTGGCCAAAGAGGGCTGGCTAAAGAGGTCGCTCGCCCCCTTTAGCCGTATCTTCTCCGACTAGACACTGACTTCAGCAACCCGAAACCCCATCGTACATTCATACTGTACCGGCCCCTCAGGGGCACAGGTCTCAAGCAGTCGTCCACACCTGAGCTGGCCGTTTTGCCAGCGAGGCTGGCCGCTTTGATCAGCCATCAAACAGCTTTGACACACAGTCCCAGGAGGAAGTAAGCGATTTTTCATCACAATGACCAGCATGGCCAATAACCTCCCAACGCAGACTGTACATAGTCCTATCTTAGATAAATCACCCTAAGATACTGTCTGTATGAATACAGAGCTTAATAGAGTCTTTGCAAAGGTCAACACTCCACAGATCTGGCTGCCTATAGGTCTGACTGCCCGAGACCCTGGCTGCTCAAAGATCTAGTTACTCGAAGATCGCGCCGACGGTTCGGGAGCCCGATGCTTCGACCGAGTCTTGGGCCGAGGCCGACCGGCTCTATCATCGTCCATTGATGAGCCATCTTGACGCATCCAAGCAGGGCGCGTCTGGTCGTAGGCCATCTGTAGAGCGGCGGCGGCAATAGTGCGTAGTTCGTACTCCTCATTCAGCTGAGAGACAATGGGTAAAAAGGAAGCCAGCCGCTCGCTCGTCAGCGCTTCACGAACCTGAGACTGCAATTTCTCCAGGTGTCGGGCCGCAATCTCAGCTCGGGTCGGCACCTTACAAAAGGTCAGTTTTTGGTTGACATGCCGCTCGATCTGGCGGATACGATACTTTTCGAGCGGGGTGACGATGGAAATCGCCCGCCCTTCTTTGCCCGCCCGCCCGGTGCGCCCGATGCGATGAACATAGCTATCAATGCTGTCAGGCAGCTCGTAGTTAATCACGTGGGTCAGGTTGTCTACGTGAATACCGCGGGCCGCAATATCAGTCGCCACTACCCAGCGCACCTGATGTTGACGAAACCGAAGCAGCAGCCGTTCACGCTGAGCTTGATTCAGATCGCCGTGGTATTCATCAACGCTATGGCCAGCCGCCTGTAGCTGACGGGTCAGCTCAGCAGCAGTCCGCCGAGTTCTGACAAAGATAATCGCGGCCTCCGGATCTTCCATTTCTAAAATCGGCATCAGGGCGCGGGGTTTAGTCCACCCGGCAGGCACCACATAGGCCAGCTGATTGATGCGAGAAGGGGCCGTTTTAGGATGCTCAATCGCCACCGTCACTGGCGACTGCAGAAACTTAGCGGCTAGCTCTCGAATCGCAGGCTCCATGGTGGCTGAGAAAAAAGCGGTCTGCCGCTCAGCAGAGGCATGGCTCAAAATATTCTCAACATCTTGAATAAAGCCCATGTTTAACATTTCATCGGCTTCATCCAACACCAGCCAGTTGAGCTGATCGAGCACTAACCCGCCGCGCCCCAGGAGATCAAGCACACGCCCCGGAGTGCCGACGACAAAATGGACGCCCCGTCTGAGCTGCTGTAGCTGGCGATCAATAGACTGGCCACCGTATACGGCCAGGGTTTTCAAGCGCGGCTCGTTGTTGAAACCTTTGATAGCCTGACTGACCTGCATGGCCAACTCTCGGGTAGGGGTCAGAACTAAGGCCTGCACAGCTCGCTTACCCAGGTTAATCTGCTCTAATATCGGCAGTGAAAACGCAGCTGTCTTACCCGTACCGGTTTGAGCTAACCCCACGACGTCCCGTCCAGACAGCAGGTGGGGAATAGCCTGGTTTTGAATCGCAGTCGGCTCTACAAACCCGAGTTGCTCAAGGTGCTGGGCTCGCTCTTCAGATAGTCCTAAGCTGGTAAAAGACAAGGTCATTAAAACTCCTTATGCGGTAATCACAAGCGCCGCGAGTCGCGATCGCAAAACGGTTGAATCTTAGACAAGAGAAACAGGGGCTAGCGCTGGCTTCACAGCCGAAATTGCCCCATACAAGTCATAGGTATCTGCAGCCTCAATCGTGACCGGCACCATCTGCCCCAACGGGCTCACCCCCTGGATATAAACCAAACCATCTACATCCGGCGCAAATCTTGCAGAACGGCCAATACATTCGTGAGTGGCCGCATTTTCTTGCTCGACCAAAACCTCTACGGTGCGCCCAATTTGGGCCTGATTTCGTCGAAACGAAATCCCCTGCTGGGTCAGCATCAGCTGCTCTCGCCGCTGCTGCTTGATTGCCTCTGGCACTTGGTTAGGTAGGTTGAATGCCGGGGTTCCGGCTTCGGGCGAAAAGGTAAACACCCCGACATGATCAAACTCGTGTCGAGTCACAAAGGCCTGCAAATGGGCAAAATGCTCATCTGTTTCCCCAGGGAACCCAACAATGAAAGTCGTACGCAGGACTGCTTCTGGCAGCGCAGCCCGCAGCCGCTGAATAATCTCATCGTTGACCTGCCCCTGCCACGGACGATTCATAGCGCGAAGCATCTCAGGGTGAGAATGCTGTAAAGGCAAGTCTAAATAAGGCAAGACATTAGGCGTCTCCTGAATCGCCTGAATCACTTTGGGGGTCAGGCCGGTGGGATAGGCATAGTGCATCCGCACCCAGGGCACATCCACCTCACCCAGCGCCCGCAGCAGCTCGGCCAAACGGGGCTCACCGTAAAGGTCTACGCCGTAGTTAGTCGTAATCTGAGAAATCAAAATGATTTCTTGCACCCCTTCTGACGCCAGCTGATGGGCTTCTGCCACAATTGACTCAACCGTGCGAGAGCGCTGGTTGCCCCTCAAGTGGGGAATAATGCAAAACGCACAGCGATAGTTACAGCCCTCAGCCACCCGCACGTAGGCAACCCCTTCTGTGGTCGTGCGATAGCGGGGGACGGTTTCATCCGCAATATAAGTGGGCTCATCAGAGACCATCTTGACTCGCTCACCTGCCTCAGCCCGCTCAATCACCTCTACAATCTTGTGGTAGTCACCCGTACCCACCAGGGCAACTGCCTCAGGAATCTCGTCTAACAGCTCAGATTGAAAATGCTGGGCCAGACAGCCGGTGATTACCACCTTTTTTTGCGCCTCTGCCAGCTCGACCAGGGTACGAACCGACTCTTGGCGGGCCGCTTCGATAAAGCTACAAGTGTTGACAATAACGTAGTCTGCCAGGGCTTCATCACTATCAACCGAGTAGCCTGCCTTAACCAGCAAGCCAAGCATGTGCTCGGTATCAACGCGATTCTTTTCGCAACCCAAATGCGAAATAGCAACCGTAGGCTTATGGGTCATACAAAATTTGGAGATAGTGCCAGAATCTAATAGCGGACGTGAGATCGCTACTCAGGATGACTAGCACCTTCCTAACAATGCTCTCAGAAAAGGCTCTCAGAAAAATTTCAGGAAACCTTACTGCAATAACGCTTAGCTGAACCTACAATCTCAGAATCTTTGGAATTATAGGCTCAACGGCATGCTAGGTAGCGATATACTCGTTTTCCTGGGTTATTTATCCAGGACTTGACAAAGCATAACATAACTACACAATTGTGTCCTTCATTGACAAAATTTAGATTACTGATTGAACTGTCAATTCGGTCTAAAATTAAGGCTGTTAAGGATATAGATGCGCTGTTGAAAAATGGGTGCTGTTAAAAAATTGAGGCTGTCAAGAATGCTGGGACGACTGTGGACTTAGATCAAGTCTTTCAAACCCCAAATCCGGTGATTGGCGTCGTCCATTTGCTGCCATTGCCCACTGCTGCTCGCTGGCAGGGGGATCTAAACGCTGTCATTGAGCGGGCGACTCAGGAGGCAACCGCACTGGCCTCCGGCGGCGTCCACGGCATTATCATCGAAAATTTTTTTGATGCCCCCTTTGTCAAAGACAGGGTCGACCCGGCAGTGGTTAGCTGCATGACCCTAATCGTTTCTCGGATCATGCAGCTGGTGCCGCTCCCCATTGGGATCAATGTGCTACGTAACGATGCTCATAGTGCCCTGGCGATCGCAACCTGCGTGGGGGCCAAGTTTATTCGGGTCAACGTCTTGACGGGGGTGATGGCCACCGACCAGGGCCTGATCGAAGGCCATGCCCATGAGCTGATGCGCTATCGACGTGAGCTGGGCAGCTCTGTCAAGGTGCTGGCCGACGTTTTGGTTAAACATGCTCGACCGTTGGGGTCGCCCAATTTAACCACAGCGGTACAAGAAACGATTCATCGCGGGCTGGCCGACGGGGTTATTTTATCGGGCTGGGCCACCGGCAGCCCTCCCAGCCTTGAGGATCTAGAACTCGCCAAAGCAGCAGCGGATAACACCCCCGTCTTTATTGGCAGCGGCGCGAGCTGGGAAAATATTCCTCGACTTATTCAGGCGGCAGACGGGGTGATTGTTTCAAGTGCCTTAAAGCGCCATGGCAAGATTAATCAGCCCATTGATCCCAGCCGAGTGGGCCAGTTTGTCGAAGCGATGGGCGATGGGCTGGCTCGACGAGAGTCGCCGCCTCTGCCCTCATCCGTTGCCGTTCATTCTTAATCCAGTCCATACTAAAAGCGAGTAGAGAGTTTTGAACTATGGGACGTCGCCGCCAAGATAATCGTTTACTCTATCGCTGGTCTCGCCCGCTGATCGGTGCGATCGCAACCGTAGGGGCCTTAGGGACCGGCTACCTAACCGTCATCAAATTTATGAGCGGCAGCGCCGCCTGCCCTACGTCAGGCTGCGACCAGGTGCTGTCGAGCCCTTACGCGACTATTTTTGGTCTCCCCCTGACTTTATTTGGCTGCTTGGCCTATCTCGGCATGGTGACCCTGGCCCTGGGGCCGCTGCTGATCAACCCAGACCTCAATAAAGAACTGCGGCAAAAGCTCGAGAACTGGAGCTGGCTGCTGCTGTTCATAGGCGCAACTGGCATGATGGTCTTCAGCGGCTACCTGATGTATATCTTGACCACCGAGCTCAAGGCAGCCTGTCTTTACTGCATTGCTTCAGCCGCGTTTACGGCCCTCATGTTTGTGCTGACCCTGCTGGGTCGCAGCTGGGACGATCGCGGGCAGCTGGTGTTTACAGGTCTGATTGTGGCAGTGGTTGCGCTGGTAGGCACCCTTGGCATCTACGCCCCTATCAATGCGCCAAACTCCTCAATTGCCAGCACTGGCGAAGTCGGCCCTCCGGTCACCAATCCCTCAGGTGAGGCCGAGCTAGCGCTAGCGCGTCACCTTACCCAGATCGATGCCAAGATGTACGGGGCTTATTGGTGCCCCCACTGCCACGATCAAAAGCAGCTGTTTGGTCAAGCAGCGGCCAAAGAAATTCCCTATATTGAATGTGCCGACGATGGGCAAAATTCTCAGGCCGATCTCTGTCGGTCAGTGAGCGGCCTGACCGGCTTCCCCACCTGGGAGGTCAACGGACAGTTCTTGTCGGGAACCCAAACACTACAAGCGCTAGCTGAGGCCTCCGGCTATAGCGGCCCTCAGGAGTTTGCAAACTAAAGCAAGCGGTGGGTTTTCTAGACTCTCAGGTCAGCCTTGATGCGGGCCATGATCGAGGCTTCATCCAGGGTCGCCAAGATGTCTGAGATCGCAGCCTTGGGCCCTGCCTCTCCCCAGCTGGCTCCGTTCGCCAGATAGACCTTCGTCACCTGACCAATCGCATAGGTCGATACCCCAGCAATGGCAGCCTGGGTTACCGCCACCGAAACATAGGGAGCCATCGATAGGCCGCCAGTCACAGCCGTAGAAGCCCCCAGAAGACTCTTGAGCGAACTCAGCCCAAAGGTAATCAGTAGCTCACTGGCCGAGAGCCCACCCATGGCAAAAGCCATTGTTTTTAAGAGACTGAGCGCACCGTGCTGGGTCATTTCGACCCCATATAGCCGAGAGAGCGTCACCACTAAAGCAAGATCGATGGCTGCCCCGCCGAGCAAATCAGCCACCAACACAGGGTTAACAGCAACTGCCGCCGCCTTGGCCAAGACCAGCTTCCAGATCACGTCATCAGCACTCTGACTCCGGATTTCGAGCTTGCGCGCAATCAGCTGCTCATTGAGGGTATCAGCATAGAGTAGGGTATTGAGCGCAATCAGCGATTTACCTTCACGATGTAGCACATCTAGAATCTTGAGTTTGAGCGCATCGACTTGCGCCTGGCCTCGCTGTCGTCGCATCTGCCGCTGCGCATCAACGGTGACCACTAAGGGAGCCGCCGCTGCCAAGACAATCTCTGATCCGGCAATGCCCAGCGACATCACCTGCTGCTGTAGGTTGTCTAAAATCAGGCGCTGATCGGCTGGTGGATACTGGTCGATCTTATTAAAGACGAGTAAAATCGGCTTCTGCGCCTGCCTAAGCTGCACTAGCGCATCGTACTCAACCTGGGTCAAATCTCCGGCGATGACGAAGAGGATCAGATCGGCCTGCTGCGCCACCTGCTGCGCCATCCGCTGTCGCACTTCTCCGCCCACCTCATCAATGCCCGGTGTGTCTACCAGCTCAACCCGGGCGTGCTCATCCCCACAGGCAACCCGATAAACGGAGCCGATTGAGCTCTCCGAGCGCACCTCAACCTGCCAGGGCACACTTTCAACCTGCTGCGTGACGCCGTGCAGCGGCCCGGTAGTAAAAATCGGCTGCCCCGCCAGCGCATTGAGTATCGAAGACTTGCCTCGGCCCACCATGCCAAAAACGGCAATATGAATGACCCCCTGGCTGAGTTTGCGGTGCAGCTGCCCCAGACTTTTAATTTCGGCCTCCAGCCCAGAGCGTTCTCGCGCGGTCAGATCGAGTTTGTTAATTAATTGCTGCACCACGGTTACAGCCTGCCGATGGTGCAGCTCTGCCGTCATCTCATCAAACTCAGCTAAAGCCTGATCTAAGGGCTCTTGAGCTAACGACTCATTGAGGGGCGAGCAGGCAGGCTGGGGCTCTGGGAAAGGCACATTAGAAGGAGCGTTAGAGTCTGGCACCGTAAAACAAAATTAGGTTCCTTATTATCCAGGATAAGCCTGCGCCTGGCGTCACCGAGGTGTAGGTACCCGTACGGGTAAGATCCCATCACATGTCTGAAATTTGGCCTGAGATTTTTGATGCTTATTAGGACAGAGATGAGAGAATAAAAACCTATCAACCCATGAATTTGATCCCCATGGAGTTTCAAACTGCTGCTCAGCAAACCTGCTATGAAAGTATTGCCCCTTGGATGGAAGAATTGTTTGGGGAGGCGACCGTCGCGTTTGAGGACGAACCGCTTTTTATCATTACGATTGGCTCAGCAGTCGCCTCGACTCGGGTGATCCCCTGGGGTGAAAACGAAGCGCTCATTACAACTCGGGCCTATGTTGTAACAGACCTCGAGGTCACCCCCGAGCTGAGCTACTATCTGCTGCGGGCCAACGATGGCATTTTCTTTGGGCGCTTTGCCCTAGATAGCGAAGACGACATCGTATTTGAGCATAGCCTGGTGGGCTCTACCTGCGATCGCATCGAGCTCAAGCACTCTGTCACAACGGTGGTGCGTCTCGCTGACGACTATGACGACGAGATCGTCGCCCGCTGGGGCGGCAAGCGGGCGCTCGATCGCTGGGCATCGGCCCAGTAAAGACGCCATGAATGGCGTCTTTACTGGAGTCTCTAGGTGCCGTCGCCGCTCTAGCGGCCCACGCCCAGGTAGCGGAAGCCCGCTTCTTCAACCTGGGTCTGGTCTAGATAGTTACGGCCATCGATCAGGATGGGCGTATGCATCAAGCTAGCCATCTTGCCATAATCCAGATCCTTGAACTGCTTCCAGTCAGTCACCAGCACGAGGGCGTCACAACCATCAGCTAGACGCTCTGGATCGCTCTCAATAATCACCCCTGACAGACCGCTGCCGATGCCGCTTTGAGACACGATTGGGTCAAAAGCCTTAACTTTTGCCCCCAAACGATTGAGATGCTCAATCAGCACCAGCGCTGGCGCGTCGCGCATGTCGTCAGTATCAGGCTTAAAGGTCAGCCCAAGCAGGCCCACAGTCTTACCCTTGAGGATCTTCAGCACTTGCTGGAGCTTTTCGAGCGACAGCAGACGCTGGCGAGTGTTGACATTGATGGTTGCCTTGAGCAGCTCAGCCTCATAGCCATAGTCATCAGCGGTATGCAGCAGCGCCGAGACATCCTTCGGGAAGCAAGAGCCGCCCCAGCCGATCCCGGCCTGGAGAAACTTACTGCCAATTCGGGAGTCTAGGCCAATGCCCTGGGCAACCTGGGTGACGTCAGCACCGACGCGATCGCAAATATTAGCGACCTCGTTGATGAAGCTAATTTTAGTTGCCAAAAAGGCATTGGATGCGTACTTCACCATCTCAGCAGAGCTCAAATCGGTCACCAAAACAGGGACTGGCGGCAGTGACGCATCCTCAGAAAACTGACGATCCACAATGGGCTCGTAGAGTTCTTTCATCATCGCAATCGCTTTGGCATTGTTGCTGCCCAGCACAATTCGATCTGGGTTAAAGGTGTCGTATACGGCAGAGCCTTCCCGCAAAAACTCAGGATTGCTGACCACGTCAAACTGAGCATCGAGCCCAGTGGCAGCCGCAGGTGCGCCCGCGGCAACGGGTACCCGCTGACGCTCGGCAATGCCGTCTAGCACAATCATGCGAACCCAGTCACCTGAGCCAATGGGCACCGTGGACTTGTTTACGATAACTTTATAACCGCCGTTCAGGTTTTCACCAATCCCACGGGCGACGGCTTCTACATAGCGCGTGTCGCTCTCGCCTGTTGGCAAAGGCGGAGTACCCACCGCAATAAAGAGAATATCGCCGTGGTTGACGCCGGCCCCTAAATCGGTGGTAAACGTCAGCTTGCCTGACTCCATCGAAGACTTCATCAACTCAGACAAGCCCGGTTCGTAGATGGGGGACTGGCCTGATTGCATCAATTTGACCTTTTCGGCATTGTTATCGACGCAGATCACATCATGCCCAATATGGGACAAGCAAACCCCGGTAACCAAACCTACGTAGCCCGTTCCAATTACACAAACACGCATTTGCAATAACTCCCTGTATAGAATAAAGCCCTGAATTGAAGGGCAACTGTCAAAAACTACGATTAGTAAACCTTAGGTCAGAAAACCTTCGGGTTAGAAAAGTCTTGAATAAGAACATTTATGGTCAGACAAATGCCCAAGAATATGACCATAAACGTAGACCATGGATGACGGCTAGACAGCGCGATTAAACCCTGTCAGACGCCCTCCCTAAACGGCCTTAATCGTTTGCGATCGCAGCCATGGGAACTGCGAGCTTTCCCTCTGCCTCGAGCCGCTCTCGAAAATATTGGATAGTCAACGCTAGCCCCTCTTTGAGAGGCACAGTGGGCTCCCAACCCAAAAATTGCTTAGCTCGAGTAATATCAGGCTGACGTCGCCGCGGGTCGTCCTGGGGCAGCGGCTCATATTTCACAGGGACCTCTGGGTTAACCATATTTTGGATGGTCTGAGCCAGCTGCAAAATCGTATACTCACCTGGGTTTCCGAGGTTCACGGGGCCAATGTGGTCACCATTCATCAACCGAATAAACCCTTCAACCAGATCGTTCACGTAGCAAAAGCTGCGGGTCTGAGAACCATCGCCGTAAACCGTCAAGGCTTTGCCTTGCAAAGCCTGCACGACAAAGTTGCTAACCACCCGACCGTCGTTTTCGAGCATCCGAGGGCCGTAGGTGTTAAAGATACGGGCAACGCGAATCTCCACATCATTTTGTCGATGGTAGTCAAAGGCCAGGGTTTCTGCCACACGCTTGCCTTCGTCGTAGCAGCTGCGAATACCGATGGTGTTGACATTACCCCGATAGTCTTCGGTCTGAGGATGAACCTCTGGATCGCCGTACACTTCTGAAGTGGACGCCAAAAAGAACCGCGCCTTGACCCGTTTAGCCAAGCCCAGCATATTGAGGGTACCCATCACGTTGGTCTTGATCGTCTTAACCGGGTTGTACTGGTAGTGAACCGGAGACGCGGGACAGGCGAGGTGATAAATCTGATCAACCTCGAGCCGAATCGGCTCAGTAATATCGTGCCGAATCAGCTCAAAATAAGGATGATCAAGCCACTTTAATATATTGCGCCGATGCCCAGTATAAAAATTATCGAGGCAGATCACTTCATGATCGGCCTCCATCAGTCGATCAATCAGATGGGAGCCGATAAAACCAGCACCGCCTGTGATTAGAATTCTCATAATTTTGCAACTAAATGAGCTGTTTGCAAGAAAAATGACTAGGGCTTCCCTTATTAGCAACCAGACAAAAGCCGATACCTGCCTGGTTTGGACTCGACCAAGCACTTCGAGTCGTTAGACCGCAGCCTCGCTTAACCTGAACCAGCGTTAGGGAAAACACCTAGTGTGTTGAATACATTTATGAGTAGATTGTGCCCACCCAGTGATGCGCTTTCCCTCACTTCGACAAACCGATTTCGGGAATACTGACATACCGGGCTGTCAGCAATTTAACAAAAATTTCTAATATGACCACTCATCAACGCTGACGATTTACCAAAACTTCAACGGTTTCTGAAGAAGCAAAGCCAGCCCAAAAAGGGCACTAAGGCCCAGTAATCTTACTCAGAGGACAATTTCAACACGGCCATAAAGGCTTCCTGTGGAACATCGACTGTGCCAATCGCCTTGAGTCGTTTTTTCCCTTTTGCCTGCTTTTGCAGCAGCTTTTTCTTGCGGGAAATATCACCGCCGTAGCATTTTGCTAAAACGTCTTTTCGCAGGGCCGGAATACTCGCGCTGGCAACCACTCGGCTACCAATCGCCGCCTGCACCGGAATCTTAAACTGGTGGCGCGGAATCAGCTCTTTGAGTTTTTCAGCCAGCGCTTTGCCAACGTAATAGGCCTTATCTCGGTGCACAATCGCTGCTAGGGGATCTACTCGATCGCCGTTGATCAAGATATCGAGCTTGACGAGCAAGTTTTCGCGATAGCCAATCAGCTGATACTCCATGCTGGCGTAGCCCCGCGATCGCGACTTCATTTGGTCAAAGAAATCAGTCACGACCTCCGCCAGAGGGATTTCGTAGACCAGAGTCGTCCGACCCGGGGTTAGATACTTCATATCTTTAAAGTCGCCCCGGCGGGTTTGGCACAGCTCCATGAGTGGCCCAACAAACTCTTCGGGGGTCAAGATCTCAACTTTGACATAGGGCTCTTCAATTTTTTCACGGGCTTGGGGGTCTGGCAGCTCGCTCGGGTTGTCAATCATCAGGACTTCGCCTTGCAGCGTGGTGACTGTAGTGGCGGATGAAGACGCCGCTCCCCTCGCCCTGATGG
>JBCBZL010000335.1:0-5181 GCA_039815385.1 Cyanobacteria bacterium P01_A01_bin.114 | reverse complement strand
TCGTACAAACCACCCAGGCCGCTATCGGGGTGCGCAGCTTTGGGGAACTGTTTGAGACCAGCTTCCCTGCCTCTAGGCCAACCTTTACAGCGGCGGCGACAACTACGAATAGCGACTCTGTACTCAGAGAGCTGCATACCCTGCTGATTGAACCCATTGCCGATCGGCTGCCCGCTGACGCAGCCGACAAGATTGTGTTTGTGCCCCATCGCAGCCTGTTTTTAGTGCCCTTTTCGGCCCTCAAAAATGCTCAGGGGCGCTATCTGATCGAAGATCATACGATTGCGATCGCACCCTCCCTCCAGACTTTAGATCTGCTCCAGCAGCGCCTTCCCACTCGCTCCGAGGCCCTTAGTCCCGCAGACTTTAGCCCGGCTGTGATTGTCGGCAATCCGCAAATGCCGATCCTGCCACCCCAGCTGGGTCAGCAGCCCCAGCGGCTGTCGGCCCTACCGGGGGCAGAGGCAGAGGCGGCTGCGATCGCGCCCTTACTCAATGCCCGTCCTCTGATTGGGGCTGCCGCCACCGAAACCGCCGTGCGTGCTCATCTGGCCCAGGCCCAAACCATTCACCTGGCGACCCACGGCTTTTTTGACGAGCAGCAGGGTGGGCAAAGTGCGATCGCGCTCACCCCAGCCACCGATGAGGCCCTCACCGAGCTAAATCTTGCCAATAGCGCCCCTGATGACGGCCTGCTAACCGCCCAGGAAGTCCTCGCTCTAAATTTACAAGCCGATTTGGTCGTGCTCAGTGCTTGCAACACGGGGCGGGGCAAAATTACCGGCGACGGCGTGGTGGGGCTATCGCGCTCCTTTTTAGGCGCAGGGGCCAATAGCCTGGTGGCGTCGCTATGGTCAGTGCCCGATCGCTCAACAGCCTCTCTGATGAACGCTTTTTACCAAAATTTGCAAACCCAGCCTGATAAGGCCCAGGCTCTCCGCCAGGCGATGCTGACCACCCTAGAGCAGTACCCCGATCCGCTAGACTGGGCCGCCTTTGTGCTGATCGGACAGTAGCGCCTGTGACAGCCATCACGACGCTCACTCAGCATTTCTCAGAGAGCCCTTAATCAACCCTCAGAGTGTCATCAGAAGGCATTTAGATAGCCCTGCAATATTAGGAATCAACGAAAGGAATCAACAAGGCATCCATCCTAATTCACCGAATTCACCCAGGAGCTATCACCATGAAATCAACACTCACCGCCCTTTTAATTGCAGGCCTAACTACCGCTACCCTAGGCGCAGCCCAGCCTGCCTCAGCCCAACTACTCGAAGATATTGGCATCGGCGCAGGCGCAGGCATTGTGACTGGCACCGTCATCGGCGATGACGTCGGCCTCGATGATGCCGTTAACGGAGCTGCTGCTGGCGCAGCAGTAAATGCAGCCAACGGCAATGATGAATCCCGCGATCTGGTGCGAGATGTGGCCGTCGGGGCAGGCACCAGCGGCGTTGTCGGTATCGTCACTAACGATGACTCATTCCTAGAAAATGCTCTACAGGGCGGGGCTGCCGGGGCGCTAATCAACCTCTTTGACTGACCCACCTGCTCGACTCAGCACCCACGTCCCTGTTTGGGGCGAAACCACTCGAAACGAGAACCACACCGGCTTCCTCTGGGCTAAAGACTCCCTCCGGGCTAAAAATGCTAAAATAGATAATATAAAGTCTCTCTGATTAGTCACTTTCAGACAAGTCTGAGATCCTAAATGGGCAACCCACGGGCAACGCAACACACATCCCATTGACAAGGAGCCTTGAAATGAAAAAGCGACTCACAACTCTTTTGTTCACAGGATTAGCCACGGGTGCGCTAGGGGCAACGCTGGCAGCGCCAGCCGCCGCAGACGACCTGCTTGAAGATATCGGTATCGGTGCAGGTACCGGCGTCGTCACCGGTATCTTTCTCGGCGATGACGTGGGCGTTGATGATGCCGTCAACGGCGCGGCAGCCGGGGCGGCGATTAACGTTGTTCACGGCGATGATGAGTCTCGTGATTTGGTGCGAGATGTGGCCGTGGGCGCAGGCACCAGCGGCGTCGTTGGCATTGTCACCAACGATGACTCGTTTCTTGAGAATGCTGCCCAAGGTGCAGCGACGGGGGCCGTTATTAATATCCTTAGAGACTAAAAGTCTCTGCCCTCACACGCCTGCTTGAGTTGGGCTTAGCATAATGCGATCGCGCCGCTGCTTTGGAAAGTGGCGGTGCGATCGCCGTGAGAAGTAATTTCTACCTAAAGCCCTAATTTTGGTCGAAATAATTGCTACAAAATTGTTTGCTCTCTTTGATGTCCTCCAAGAATATTAACTCATCGGGGTTCAGGGCTTGATTGGTTTGATCCTGGGTTTGATGGCTATCTAAAAAAGGCTTTGCCGAAGAGCAGCCCATACCAATCAGCATCTCTAGAATGATTTGACGTTTGTTCCGTTTGCTCGCATCCAAATTAGGCAGTTGCCACAGCTGCCATAGCAAAACATCGTTATCAAAGCTGGCCGATGCCAGGGTTTCTCCGCCTTCAGGCCCGAAGACTACGCTTGAGACAGCTCGGCTGTGACGATCAAGCACTGAGATTAACTCACCATCAAGGGTCCAAAGGCGAATCGTGCCATCTTTGCTAGAAGACGCCAAAAATAACCCGTCTTTGCTGAAGCTAACCTGTGTCACCTCGGCGGTATGCCCCCAAAGGGTTTTGAGTGCTTTTCCAGTCATATCCCAGAGAATAATCTTGCCATCGGCTCCACCGGAAGCAATGATCGGAGTATCAGCTGGGCTAATCGCCACCGTTAAAATGTCGCTGGTATGATCGGTCTTTCCCACTTCAAAGACCCGTATTGGAAAGAAGTTTTGCTGATTCCCACGTGGGAATTGCCAGAGATTGATAGAACCTCCCCTACTGGGTGTACGGTTTTGGAAAAGCTGAGCACTGGTGCTTGTGACTATAAATTGACTATCTGCACTAAAGTCAACCCCCGTCACACTGGTCAGGTGTTCCAGCGTCACATAGCGGTAGAGCTGATCCCCCGCGATGCGCCAGAGTTTCAGCGTCTTGTCAGCTCCTCCAGATGCCAACCATCTTCGATTAGGACTAAATCGCAAATCGGCGACTCCTTGATCAGAGGATGATGCTTCAAGCGTAGGGTGCGCGTTCTCTAATCTTTGAATGGCCTTGCGGGTACTGACCTCTGGCTTCCAAATCTGGATGTGGCCGTCGTCTCCTCCAGCTGCGAGCAGCTCTCCGCTAGGGTGATAGTCTAAGGCCCAAACATTCGTGCCTCTGGCATATAGGATATGAGCTCGTAAGCTACCATCCCGTCGCCATAACCGAAGCGTGTTTGCTCCGCTGGAGGCTACCATGGCACCATCGGCGCGAAAAGCGACATCAAAAACCCAGTTGTTATGGGGCAAAGCTTGAATCGGGTTATCAATATTCCAAAAGCGAATACTCCCATCGGTGCTCGAAGATGCAAGTATAGGCCTGGTAGGTGAGAAAGCCAGGCTCGAGATTTCGGCTTTGTGACCTTCCAAAGTGTCAACCAAAGCGCCTTCATCCCGCAGCCATAGGTGGATAGTGCCGTCGGCTCCCCCCGTTGTCAGCAAATTATCTTCAGGGCTAAAGCGGACCCGATAGACCCCTTTGCGATGCCCTCTTAAAGTATGGGTTAGGGTAGGTGCTTGCTGAAGCTTTAGGGTCCAGAGTTTGACCGTACTATCCTCACTGGCGGAGGCTAACGTTGCTCCGTCTGCGCTGAATCGAATCTGCCAAATTACATCGTCATGATCAGATAGCCGATATGCCATATCAGTTTCCAAATCTTGAACCTGGATCACACCGCTCACCCCAGCAAAGGCCAGCAGATTCCGCTCAGGGCTAAACTGCATTGTGAAGACGGGGGCATCATGCTCAAACCTTTCCAGCAGCTCTCCCTGAAGCGACCACACTCTGACTTGACCGCTGACATCAGCCGATGCAATGTACTGTCCATCCGAGCTAAAGGCAATTCTCAAGACGGGTCTATCGGCTCCATGGCGAAGTACCACGGGGGTTCGAAACCCATCATCTCGGCTCCACAAAAAAACGTCGCCATCTTCACTGGCAGAGGCTAAATATTGACTACCCCGGCTAAAGGCCACCTGATAGATACTCTGCCTATGGACTTTGGGTAAGGTTTTCTCAAGCTGCCCCGTAGAGTCCCAAAGTTTAACAACACCATCGCGACTACCCGTCGCAACCTTCTGACCATCAGAGCTGTAGGCAACTGTTTCTACACCGTCTGTGTGACTGAACATTGCTTCGTCAAGAAGCGCTGACCCAACGTTCCAAAACCGCACAGATTTGTCGGCTCCCACCGATACTAGCTGCTGACCATCCGGGCTAAAAACTACGTGAAACACATTCCCAATATGCCCCTCTAAGCGATTGATTTCCCTCAGTTTGAGAGTCGCTCGATGAAGGGCGGTGGTGGCGTTAGCGCGCAAATTGGGCCGCAGATGCTGTACGAAAAAGTCATTATCTTTGACCCGTTTAGCGGCTTTTAGTGCGATTATCAAAGCGTCTATCCCTTTGCGTTCTTCCAAAGAGGTCACCAGGGCTTTGATTTCACCCAGCCTTGTGACCAAAAGCAGTCCCATTAAGCTGCATAGAGTAAACGTTAGAGCAGAAACATATAAGCTCTGTCTTTTTCGTCTGTTCTTCAGAGTTTCTAGCGTACGTTGCTGTTCTAAGATCAGGTGGTGTTGCTGACTTGCGTAAATGTACTCTTCCTGCAAAGGCAGCAATGACTGAATTTCACGTTGATTAGCAGAGTTATCAACCTGCCTGTTTTGATGCCAATGCTGGATTTCGACTAGCGCTTGCTGAGGCATCAGCCCCCAATCTGGACGGCTGTTCTCAACCCAATCATGGGCTTTAGTCAACAAGCGATTGTAAACTTTGACATCTTCCAGGTCTATCGCCAGGGCTTCTAGAAGCTGCCCAACTACCTCATCAAAGAGAGAAGAGTCTCTGGCAAATGAGACATAGTTAATGGCAGATAATCCTATCCGCTGAAAAACTAACGGGTCATAGTCCTTACGATAAATAGCCGGAATAATACGCTTTTGATATTCACGGGCTTTGCTGAGCTCCCACTGACATTGTTCTGATTGGATTGAGTCAGAACTGACAACAAAAATAAAGG
>JBCBZL010000048.1:0-19577 GCA_039815385.1 Cyanobacteria bacterium P01_A01_bin.114 | reverse complement strand
CAACCTAAATGGCCAATAGTTCAAAAAAATTAGGCGATGGATATCAGATCAGAACATACGACCTTTGCTAATCGGCCTAAAAATGCCGCCCCAAATGACCCTAAAAACGGTCAAATTTAGGCCAATGATTAGGCCAGTCATTTTAGTCGTCGTTTGAAACGTACTGGGGTGCCCGGATTCGAACCTGGGAATGGCGGGACCAAAACCCGCTGCCTTACCGCTTGGCCACACCCCAAAGCTATAGCTCATGTATATTAGCAGTTTTTGACGGGGATGTGTCAAGGGGACAGAGAGCACTCCTAAACTTTGCTAAGGTTAAAAGCGGCTCAACACTCTGAGGCCAGCGTTTAGAAGCTTGTTTCAGTGTTTAGTTATTCCCTTCTGACAGCACTTTATGCCAACTTGCTCTACCTCCTTTCAGCCTGCCTGGTGGTGCTTTAACAACCATCTACAGACCGTTGCTGGCGTCATCCTAAAAAATCAGCCCAATCTCGATGTTCAGCGGCAGCGATGGGATACCCCTGACGGGGACTTTATTGATCTCGATCGGCTACCCGGACAAACAGAAAACAGCCCTCGATTACTTATCCTACATGGGTTAGAAGGATCGTCAGCATCCAAAGATGTCCGCCATCTGATGGCAGCAGCGCACCAGATGGGTTGGGAGAGTATCGGCCTGAATTTTCGCTCGTGCAGCGGCGAAATTAATCGACTAAGGCGCGCCTATCATGCCGGTGAAACGACGGATTTAGCCTGGGTGATTGAGCAATTGCTAAAGGAAAATGCCGCGCGACCCCTGGTGTGTATTGGCATCTCTCTAGGCGGCAACGTGCTGCTTAAGTATTTAGGAGAGCAAGGTCAAACTGTGCCCAACCAGCTGAAGGGAGCGGTAACAATTTCTACCCCCTTTGATCTCAATGCCGGAATTGTCTACGTTGAGGAAGGATTGAGCCTGCTATACGTGCGACGTTTCATCAAAAGCCTAAAGCGTAAAACCTTTCAAAAGTTAGAACACTACCCCGACTTGGTAGATCGGCAATCCCTTCGGTCAGTGAAAACGCTGTCTGATTTTGACGAGCTGTTTACAGCCCCTGTCCACGGGTTTCCGAATGCGGAAACCTACTGGCGTTCATCGAGTTCGATTCACTTTCTGTCTGCTATTCGACGACCAACGTTGCTGATAAATGCGCAGGACGACCCGTTTTACCCCGCTAAGGCGTTGCCCTATCAGCAGGTGGCCGACAATGATTTTTTGACTGGGCTATTTCCCCGACAGGGCGGACACGGAGCCTTTATTGACGGCGGCTGGCCATTTCGCCTCAGCTGCTGGG
Source organism: Cyanobacteria bacterium P01_A01_bin.114 (assembly GCA_039815385.1). Taxonomy (GTDB): domain Bacteria; phylum Cyanobacteriota; class Cyanobacteriia; order Phormidesmidales; family Phormidesmidaceae; genus SIO4C1. The sequence goes on along the minus strand of JBCBZL010000048.1, from coordinate 18,246 downwards.
CAGACCAGCAGGCGCTAACGTTTCTGCACAAAATCCTTGCGGTAGAGGAGACAGCGCGGCTGACAAAGATTGGTTAGGGGCACCAATTTACCTTCAGCCTTCCTACTTCATCCTTATACACTAGGGAAACTATGTTTCTCGAATCGCTCCAGCTTCAGCAGTTTCGCAATTACCAAGGGCAGATTATCGAGTTTCTCGCCCCAAAAACGATTTTGCTAGGTGAAAATGCTCAGGGTAAGTCAAACTTGCTGGAGGCAGTCGAGCTGTTAGCCACGCTCAAGTCTCATCGAACCAGTCGCGATCGCGACCTGGTCCAAGATGGTGCCACCACTGGCCAGATCAAAGCCCGCCTCAAGCGCGACCTGAGCATTGCCAATCTTGAGCTACTTCTGCGCAGTGGCGGGCGACGCACCGCCCTCCTCAATGGCGAAACCCTGCGACGCCAGCAAGATTTTTTAGGCACCCTCAATGCCGTTCAATTTTCTTGTCTTGATCTTGATCTGGTTCGGGGCGGCCCCGGCGAGCGGCGTAGCTGGCTAGATACGCTGCTGATGCAGCTTGAACCCATCTATGCTCACATTTTGCAGCAATATAACCAGGCCTTAAAGCAGCGCAATGCTTTCATCCGTCAGCAAACCGCCGAGGCCGACCCGAGCAGCCCTCCAAAGTTTGACACCACCCAGCTCGCCATCTGGGATGCTCAGCTCGCCACCCTCGGCACCCGAGTTATCCGCCGTCGGGCGCGGGGGCTAGGACGGCTGATCCCAATTGCGCAAACCTGGCATACTGCCATCAGCGGCAGCACCGAGCAGCTAGCTATCACCTATCAGCCCAACGTTCCCACCGAGTCTGACGACCCGCACCAGATTCAGCAGGCTTTTTTAGAAAAGATCCAAACTCGCACGGTCGCTGAATATTATCAGCGCACCACCCTGGTTGGCCCTCACCGAGATGACGTTGGCTTCACCATTGATGAAACCCCAGCCCGGCAATACGGCTCCCAAGGGCAGCAGCGCACGTTAGTGCTGGCCGTGAAGCTGGCAGAGCTCAAGCTGATCGAAGACGTGATTGGTGAACCCCCACTGCTGCTGCTAGATGATGTCTTGGCAGAACTCGACCTAAATCGACAAAATCACCTGTTAGAAGCCGTCCAAGATCGGTTTCAGACCTTGATTACGACCACCCATTTAGGTTCGTTTGATGCCCAGTGGTTGAAGTCGTCTCAGGTGCTAACGGTTAAACGTGGGGAGATAAAAGGCGCAAGATAGGCGACAGAAGGGATGGTGACCCTTATCAAAATGTCTGTAGATGCGCTGCCCTAAACAGATGCACAGCCTTAAACCTACGCTTGAAGGCTGAGAGACTGAGATCTGAATAATAATGAGATTGCTCTAATTACTGACTTAGCTGCGCTAAAACCTTAGATATGGTCTTTAAGGCCTGGTCAATCTCAGCCTCGCTGACGATCAGCGGCGGCACCAATCGCACCACTTTTGGCCCTGCCGGTACCAGCAGCAGCCCGGCTGCCATCGCGGTTTTGACCACGTCGATTGACTTGAGTTCGACGTTCGCAGAGAGTACTAAACCGTTGATTAACCCCCAGCCGCGGACGGTTTCGATCAGGTTAGGGTATAGATTTGCGATCGCACCCAGCCCAGCTCTCAACTGCTCCCCCCGAGCTTGCACATTGGCCACCAAATTTTGGCTTTCTAGCGTCTTACACACCTCCAGAGCGACCCCGCACACAAAGGGATTACCGCCAAACGTGCTAGCGTGATCGCCGGGTTTTAAGACATCGCAGTGCTGCTTAGTCAGCAAAGCCCCAATGGGAACCCCCCCACCCAGGCCTTTTGCCAGGGTAAAGACATCCGGCTCAATGCCGAGATTTTGATAGCCCCACAGCTTGCCCGTACGGCCCATGCCCACCTGCACCTCATCCAAGATCAGGAGAATGCCCTTTTCGTCACAAATCTGACGAATCCGCTGGAAGTAGTCGGCCTGGCCTGGGTTGACACCCCCCTCACCCTGGAGCGGCTCTAGCAAAATTGCAGCCACTCGGCGTTCATGGGCATCGAGGGTTGCGATCGCATCCTCCATCGCGCCGATATCGTTGTAAGGCACATAGTGAAACCCCGGCACCAGCGGGTCAAAATTCTTCTGATACTTAGGCTGCCCCGTCGCGGTAATCGTCGCCAGGGTACGCCCGTGAAAACTAGCATTAGCCGTAATGATGACTGGCTCTGCAATCCCCAGCTGAGTATGGGCATATTTACGAGCCAGCTTAATCGCCCCCTCGTTGGCCTCGGCCCCTGAGTTACAGAAAAACACCTTGTCTGCACAGGAGTGAGCCGTCAGCCAGTTAGCCAGTGCGCCCTGCTCAGGAATGTAATACAGGTTAGACACATGGTGCAGCTTTTGAATCTGCCGCGTCACCGCCTCCACCATCACCGGATGCGCATGCCCCAGAGTACAGGTGGCAATCCCCGCCACAAAATCTAAATAGTCTCGACCGTCTGCATCCCATACTCGGCAGCCATCCCCGCGCACCAGCGCCAGTGGAAAACGACCATAGGTACCCATCACATGGGCATCAAACGTCTCAGGCCGAAAATCAGCATCAGGGGCGGGTGAGACCGCCGAGGTTAGAACCCCTAGGGGATTTTTGACAAATTCTTTGAGACTAACCACAGATGTACCTCGGGTTGGAAAGTAAGGATGAATGGGAAAGGTCTGCCTTGCCAGCAGGATGGCTGATAGGCTGAAATCTCTTCTAAACCAGAATATCAGGCTCATTTGCCAGCACTGGTGTCGAGCATAGCTAAAATTGCCGCCTCTGAAAAATAAGGATGCCGATGTTTGCTATCAAAAACGCTTATGGATTGATTACGAAAGATTGGAAGCTCTACGCCGCTTCAGCTGATTGATCTGCTCCCTAATCCGCTCCAGATCTGGGTTTTCTCCTCCATATCGCCAGCGCACATACGCTTCGACAATAGACTGGACCATCGACCGATGCTCAAATCCAGGCTCCTGACGGAGTTCCTCAGCATACTCAAACGGCGTCTGAGTGCTTGACTTGCCATACCCCTGGGCTGTCAGCTGCTGCAACATCTGCTGATAAAGCCGCTCCATTGGTGGCAGCTGCGCCAACCAGCGCGTCCGTCGCCATCGCCGCCATGCTTGCCAGCCTAGCCAGCTGAGAAACCCGAGCCCAGTGAGCGCGATCGCACCCACCAGCAGCTGCATCCAGCCTCCCAGACGCGTTAGCGCACCCAGCAATACCGCCAGCACTCGCCCGATCAGCTGCAATCCCCTTTGCATCCAGGCCGCGACTGGTGCAGGCACTGCGCCCTGTAGCCACTGCCAAATCTGCCGCAAAATGCCAAATGGGTCGGCTTCGCCTCCGGTAGGCGGCTGAAAAACATGCCCCGGAATCGGATCAAAGGTAAACCAGCCATATTTCGGAAAGAAAACCTCTGTGATCGCATAGGCGTCAGTATTTCGCACAATGTAAAACCCCGTAAACGGGTTAAACTGCCCTGGCCCAAACCCCGCCACCAGCCGAGCCGGAATCCCCACCGAGCGCAGCATCACCGTCAGCACTGTGGAGAAATGATCAGCGGTGCCGCCCCCGTATTTAAACAAAAACGCTTCGACCAGATCCTCTTCTTCCTCAAAGAAGGGTAAATCTTCTTCTAGCGTATAGTTTTGCTTGAGAACCTCGGTCAAGAACCTGACCTTGTCATAGCTGTTGATTAACGGCTCAGGCGAAGTCGCCAAAAGGCGCTCTGTCTCTTGCTGGATGCGAGCCTGACTGGTTGGCAACATCTGCAAGTAGTAACGCTCGACATTAGCCGGATAATCGTTCTCAGCCTCCCTCAAAAGACTCGGGTCTCGCAGTGACACATCCGAAACCACGGTGTAGGTTAAGCCTTCTACCAGAGCTTTGGGGGCACGCATGGCCCCTTCGGGATCGACCGCAATTTGCTCAGATGGGAAAAATACCTGCTTAGGCTCATACAGCGCCGGGATCAAATTTTGAAAGTCGCTAACCATCGTGTAAGTTTGCACCACCTCACGCTTCGGACCTACCCGAGGAATCCGAGGTGGTAAAAACTGATATGAAATCGGTGAACGAAAAACTTTGGAAGTTGCATCATTTCTAGAAACCTCCCAGCCTTGACCGTTGTAGCGATCAAAGGCCATCACCCGCCAAAACCCTTCGGTTTGCGATCGCACCCGCATCACCACCTTTGGAATCATCTCCCCCCGCAGGTTTTGATTCATCCGCTGGTTAAACCCATAGTAAAAATCGGTACTGATCGCCCCCGGCCCAGTTTCAGGACTTTGGCTGTCGGTCCCCCCCTCACCAGTGGTCTCGCCTTCGTCTCGCCCACCGCTGATATAGCCTGGGTTAAAAATATCTCTGCCATCAAACGAAGCGTCCGTATCTACGCTGCCGTTGACTGGAAAGGTGCGTAGCTGATAGCCCGGCAACCGCGGCAGGGCAGCAAAGATCAGTAGCCCCAGCGATAGCACCACCGCCAGCACCGCCCCCAGCTGCTTAGGTGAGGTGTGGGTATACAGCGACCGCCAACCCTGCCCCAGCAACCCCAGACGAGATCGATAGTCGAGCACCAGCACCGGCAGCGCCAGCAGCAAAAACAGCAGCAGCAGCGGCCCAAACAGAAGCGTCTGGCTAATCGTAGCCGCCACCCCGATCAGCACCAGACCGATCATCATTGAGTAGCCCAAGTCTTTGCGTCGGGGCAGATCAAAGCTATGCAGCACCTGCAGCTGGATCAATAGCTCCGCCAGCACAATCCGGGTATCCCCTGGCAGGCTAATCATTCGGCCCAAAAACAACGTCAGCGCAACCAGCATACCGAGAGCAATGCCAAACTTAACCCCGGTATTGTGCCGACGGCGGCTGCGCCAGCTCCAAACAGCCCCCGCCGCACTCAGGGGAATCGCCAATAAATTCCAGGTTGAGGTGTCGGTAACATCGGTGGCCGCGACTACCAAGGCGCAAATGCCCACCGTCACCAAACCCTGCACCAAAATCCGCAGCGCGATCGAATCCTCAGACTGCGAAAGCGGCAGCGCCTCAAGACGCTGCCGCCATTTAGTCAACAGATTTAGCTTCGCTTTTTGAGACGCGGCTAGCTGAGAATCAGCAGAGTTGACAGTATCAGAAGACGGCATCAGCGATAGGGAGAAACAGCTCAGCCCCTATCCTAGCGACTCCGCCCCGGCCACGACACCTACGGTAAAACGCAAGGGGCGCTGACCACCTTCTGATAGGGAAACTTCTAAGGTATAAGTTTGCCCAATCTCAAAGGCCGTCTCAACCAGGCTAAGCTGCCCCGCCTCGGGGCGACTCGCTTGAGACTCGCTCTGGTCGCCAATCAGATGTAGCTGTCCCCCACTGGGCAGCTCAGCCTTAATCAGTAGCCAGTCGCCTTGGCAGCTTACTTCCAGGAAAAGCGTCCCAAAAGCGGTAATCCACTCACGCTCGAGGCGCGGCTCAGTGGCAGACACCTTTAGGGTCAACGCCGCCATAATTTCTTTGGCCGCCAGCATTGAAATCGCGACCTGCTGCTGGGGCGCAGCGGCGGTGTATCCCCCCGCCAGGTTTTCGATTTCTTTGACCGCCGCTTCTTGTAACGCCGTGCCACGATAGGCGGGGGTTAAAACAATATCAGCAACCGGCTCTAAAAGCTCTGTATAGTCAGGGAAAAGTGCCTCAACCGTACGAACTAGCTTGACCCCTTGCTGTAGGGAGGTCTGCGCCATAATCTGACAGCGCTCTAACAGTTTAGTCAGCACCGCGTCCGGCAGCGCATTGGCCGCCTTCAAATGGTGCAGGTTATCTAGCCATAGCTTTCCAACTGCCTGCGCAGCAGAAAAAGAAGGCAATTCAACAGGGTATTCACGAATCTCTGATTCCCAAGGAAACAGAGGAGGACGATTTTCGAACTCCGATTGGAGTCTTCGTTTCAGTAATGCTTGAAAACGATCTTGCACAGTGGATATATCTCCGAAGTTAAACGACTGAGCCGTCTCAAACAGATATTGGCTTTGCGAAGACACTGAGAACTGAGGGACAAAATCTTCTGAATTCAGAGGATCCCAGTACTCCGGTGACACAGCTTCAGACCCGACTTCAGATGCACTTACATTAGGTGGTATATGAGCTCTTGTTTTAAACCGATTTCCTGATGGTATAGAGGTCGTCGGGCTATTAGAGTTTAAGAGCCATAGGAGCAAGCTCCGAATATTATCTGAGTTACTATTCATGCACCGATTCCCTAAGTCCGGATAAAAATCCAAATCAGATATTTCGCATCTCCCAAGCTTGCTCGAGCAGCTTAGACCACTGCTTACGCATTTGGGTAGACGTTAATCCCAGGGCTTGAGAGATTTCTGGATCTGGCAACCCCTGCTGCTTGAGCTGCAGTAGCTTGGACTGACGTTGAGTGATCTTTTCCTGCAAGTGTTCCCATTGCTGAGGAGTAAGGCCTAAATTATTTTCAAGCTCTGCCCCCAGCCACTGGTGCACAAGCTCCCAATGATGAGATAGAGAAAACCTGAGCAGATGATACTTGAACCTTTGCTGTAAATAGTCCCGCTCTCGCGGCGTTAGTCCTAGAATAGCTTCAATTTCGCCCGTCGGTAAATCCATCAGGCGCAAACTAAAGTAATCGGCGCAGTCTTCCTGGTCTTTTTCCTTCAGGTAGTCCATCAGCTCGTCAACTACCCGACCCCGCAGCGTATCTTCTGGAATGCCCTCTGACTGGGTCATCATCTGCTCTCGCAGACGATGCATCGGGGCCGCATTCCAGTTTTGGTCTTGATCGCTGTTAGCTGACTCAGCAGCCTGCTCAATATCAACGGCGGTCTCTGGGGGCTGCTGTTTAGAAAAGGTCTGTGCCCTCAAAATCACTAGCTGCTGACTGCGCCGACCCGGCAGCGGAATCCGTCGCTTGCCATAGCGCTCGGTAAAGGCCATGTATTCTGCCAGCTCTAAAGACGTTTTAGGTTGGTAGGTTTCAGTGAGCTGGTTTTCACGACGAAAGGCGTTGATAGCCTCTGTGTAGAAGTTTTGCAAGAAATCTTCAATCAGGTACAACCGGGCCTGGTAGCTTGACTGCACCTGAGGGGGGGTAATGTAGCGATAGACAATGGCGCTCATCGTACTGTGTAAGTCGATCCGCCCCCGCCGAGACCCGAGTTTGTAGTAGCGTAGACATTGAGTTAGGCGGTGCTTACTCAGGGTCATCGCCCAGGTTTCGACTTCACCAGAATCTTGAATGCGCTGACTTTCTGTACAAATGCGCCGCGCTTCCTGGCAGATACGCTCAGTGACCTCGCGACAATTTTGCTCCGAGACCCGCGTGTTTTGCCTCAGTTCCTGAAAAATTTTCTGAAAAAGCGCGTCCACGGGCGGTGATGAGATGTCTTCTGATAGTTTGCTTGCGGCCGTTAGAGAATCTTTCAAGGCTAGTACACTTGGTCTAAGCGATATGGCGGACTCTAAACTATGAGCATAGTCAGTATTCCCGCCAAACGGGCAAAACGCGAGAAGTTTCACAAAAGCATCAAATAAGACGAATGAATCTTGATCAACAAATTCAAATTCTAATTGATGAAGCTCCTGATCAAACCGCAGCTCAGGCTGTGCAAACGGTTGCCCCCTTGCTTAAGGGGTTTGCTGAGCAACTCAAGCACCCAGAGTATTACATACTACAGAACGTCCAACAGGGGTGGGTGATGACAACCCTCAGTAACCGTAAAACTGAGGGTCAAACCAAGACTGTGATCTATGCCTACCCTTCATTAGACGCCGCTGCTGCCGGGGTCAAAAATAATCCAGAATTGATGGCGATGCCCTATCCAGTGACCCATCTTTTGTTTCAGCTACTGTCTTTAAAGCAGCTTGATAGTCTGATCTTGCTAGACGATGATGGTAAACAGGGGGTTGAGGTTCAGCGTCAGATCCTGCAAACGCTCTTGCGACAGCAGCTAAAGCAGTCGCAGGTGCCGCCAGATATTGCGTAGCAGACAGCCTTTATCGAAGACCCTGGAGCAAAGCCTGGCGATCGAGCTTGCCCTGGGCATTGCGGGGTAAGATGGCCAGCTGAATCCACCATTTGGGATGCTTATAAGCGCTCAGCTGCCTATCTAGAGACGCTTTGAGGGTTTGAGCAGTCACCTGAGCATGGGCAGGAACATAGAAAGCCGCCACGGTCTGTCCCCAATCAGGGTCAGGTAGCCCCATTACACAAACGTCTTTTACCTGACAGGTTGCCCACAGCGCAGCTTCCACTTCAGCTGGGAAGACGTTTTCACCCCCAGTCAGGATCTTATGGTTGGCCCGTCCGACGATGTGTAGATAGCCTTGGGGGTCGAGATAGCCCAAATCATCTGGATAATACTGGCTGAGGGTAGAGACACTCGGCAGGGCATCGTAACAGATTGTGGGGGTATCTACCGCGTCTGTCTCATCGGCCATAGTGTCCTGAGCAAGAGTGTCCTGAGCAAGATATCCCAACATGAGCGACTCGGCCTGTATGCAGAGATGCCCAACCTGATTGGCCGAAAGCGGGCGCGGGGTTAAGGAAGCGCTGGTTTTAAGCTGCCCCCGCTCGGGCAAAATCATCACGCGCGCGTGGGGAAGGACCTGGCCGCTACTTTGCAACCCTTTGAGAAAATCCTGCGGCTTGAGCGTAGCGATTTGAGCAGCGGTCTCGGTCATGCCATAGGTAAGGGCAATCGGGAGCTGCTGCTCGCGAGCTCGGGCCAGGAGGGGTGGCCAGGCGGGGGCACCCCCCAGCAAAATGGCGCGAAATCGGGAGAGCCACCCGGCAAACTTGGCGGGGGGGTGAGTCGTGTCGGCGGAGAGGAGCCGATGTAGCTGGGTGGGCACGAGTGAAATGAACCAGGCGGGGTCGGGTTGAATCTGCCGATCGCCCTGGAGTAGCGCTTTGAAAGGTTGAACGACGAGCTGTCCGCCTGCTATCCAGGTGCGTAATGCTTGCATCAAGCCGCTGACGTGGTAAAGCGGCAGCACACAGTAGGCATGGAGGCATTCGCACTCGAAATAATCTATGAACCCATAGACGGCGGCAGATAGGGTTTCCCAGGTGTGGATCGCAAACTTGACCTGGCCGGAGGTTCCGCCAGTAGGAATCAGGATGCGGGGGTCAGATTGGTGTGCTCGGAGGGCAGGACTAGGGAGGGTAGACCAGGGAAGCGTCGGTTGGCCCCAGCACAGGTCAGGGGTCAGCAAGTCGAAGACCTGTTGCCACTCTCGTTGACCCCAGGTGGGATTTGCCAGGGCCAGGTCGCAGCCTTGCAACATCGCTGCCCAAAAGCAGGCTAAAAATGTGACGGGATTGAGATCGGCGATGAGGACTAAAGGGCGGGGGTGAGCCAGGGTTATGAGTTGAGCAATTCGCTGTTTGACGACAGCTGAAAAGGTGTCGGCTGGGCAGCCCACAATCCAGGGTAAATGCTGCCTTGATTCCCAGGCTGTCTTTACATCCGAAGATTGGCCCATGGTATTGCTATCCATCCTGCCCCATTCGCCCTTTTCCATTCGTCCTGCCCATCACAGCTGATGCCATAGGGTTGCCCAGTCTGATTGGTAAAATCCGTCTTGGTGAAACCACTGCTGTGTCCCTAGCCCTAGCGCACGAGGGGTTGGGCTGGCTGTCAGGGTTTCTAGCTGGAGGGCTAAATCAATCACTGCCTGTCGGCCAATCGCGGTTTCAAACACGGATGACATAACAAAGTCGATGGGGTGAACTACGCAGAATTTTTTGAGGCGGCTGGGGGAACCTGCGATCGCAGCCTTAATCACGTAAATGCCCTGCCAGCCTTTGTAGTAGTGAGCCTTTAAATGCTCGAAGGTGGCGACAGACTCATCCAGGGCAATCGGGGTTTGATAGCGCTGACTCAGTTTGAGCAAGGTAGAAAACTGCGCGGGCGGCAGTGGCTGCTCGATAAACTCAATCGGCGGTTGGGGCCACGGGTGGTCGCGGAGCCGATCGCACCAGTCTAGCCAATGGTGAGCCACCAACTCGTCTAGCCCGCCGTTGGCGTCGAGGCGTAGGGTCGCCTCAGCTGGCAGCTGATCTAGCAGCATTTCTAAAGCCTGAATTTCCTCAGAGACTGGGGCAATCCCTATTTTCAACTTAAACGTACGATAGCCCCACTCCCAGAGCTGAGGCCAGGCCGATAGAGCGGCTGTCCCCTGGGGCAGGAGGATACTATAGCGAGCTGGCGATAGCTCAGCATGGTGCAGGCTGCGGGCCAAATTAGCTCGTACGGTCTCAAAACCAAACTGACAGGCAGGCAGGGTCGGCAAGATTGAAAATAGGGTTTCTTTTGAAAGGGTCGTGGGCAGCTGGGTACAAAACTGGAGAGCCTGCTCCAGGCTCTCAGAACCAAACCAGGGCACAGGGGCAATTTCACCATAGCCGCAGCGACCCTGGTGATCGGTCAGTTTGAGAATGATGCCTTCGCGCACTTGCCAGAGGCCGTGGTGGGTCACTAGAGGCGTGCGAAAGGGCCGACAGTATGGACGAAATTCAAAATGGTAGCTCATCTGCCCTTAAATCGGGGACACAGAGGCCAAGAGAAAGCTTCCACAGAGAAGCAGCCCACTCCAAAAATGAAATGAAATGGCGACAAACTTAGCATTTTGTACCAAGCCAGGCTGATCGTGATGGCGCAAAACATGGCGACACAAACGCACCGCCAGCGGCAAACTGCCTAAAAACAGGAATGTCCACCGGGGGAAAACCTGTAGCGTCGTGGCAATCAGTGCGATCGCAAACACGCTAACACACAGCCAGGGCATTAGCTGGGCACCCCGCAGCGTCCCCAATCGCACAATCGGAGACCGCTTGCCCGCCGCCAAATCATCGTCAACCTGATGAAAGTGGGAGCAAAACAAGACTAGGGTAGTGGTCATGCCAATCATGGCAGCTGCCGCCGCAGCCGCGTAAGACCACTGCTGGGTCTGGCTGTAGTAGGCCGCCATCACCCCCACCGCAAAACTGATAAAACACAGCGGCTCACCCAGCCCCTGATACCCCAGCCGAAACGGGGGCCCCTGGTAGAGATAGCCTAGACCACAGCACACTAAAATCAGCCCCAGTACCGTAAAATCTCGCTGGCTGAGCGCGATCGAGCAAATTCCCACAATCCCCAGCGCCAGGCAGCCATTACCAATGTTGAAAATTAGCGCCCGATTACGGGTGAGGTTGACCAGAGAATGATGTTTGTTGGCATCAATACCCGTCTCAGCATCAAACACATCATTACTAAGATTTTCCCAAACCAAAAGCAGCACTGCAGAGAGCAAAAAGGTCGCAAATACGCCGCCGTGCAAAGTACCGGTCTCTGCGTAAGCAATTACACTCCCCACTAAAATAGGCATCACAGCAACACTGTACATGGGTGGCTTGAGTGCCGCCATCCAGAGATTTCTGTTAGGGGACTGAACCGTTTGAAGGGTCATTTTAGGGCAAATTGAACCAGGACATGGAACCGAAATAATCAGGGCTAGCATATCCCCAAACAACGCTAAGAATGCTTTTAGTTACGCAATCTTCACTTGCTATGCTTAAAGCAGTTAAACCTCATCTAAGCCCCATCCAGGTTGAAAATTTGAGCAGGCTTGAGACATGTATCAAACCGATCCCCCTCGTCCAGCTAAAGAATTTTTACCAACGATGTACGATCTGCCGAGTGAAGATCCGGAGGAACCGGGTTTGCCAGACGAATTTCACCTTTTACAGCCACGCTTACTAAGCGAAACTTTTCGTCCCAGCACCTACCCGTCAGACCGGGTGTTTACCGCCAGCGATCTCAACCTTTACTATGACGTTCGCCATTCACTTTGGTACAAGCGCCCCGACTGGTTTGCAGTGGTTGGTATTCCCAGACTCCATGAAGAAAAGGAAATGCGGCTAAACTATGTGGTTTGGCAAGAAGGGGCTAGCCCTCTAGTGGTCGTCGAGCTGCTCTCGCCAGGGACTGAAAAAGAAGACCTGGGTCAAACCCTGCGTTCGGTTGAGCAGCCTCCCACCAAGTGGCAGGTTTATGAACAGGTTCTGAGGGTGCCTTACTATTTCCTATTCGACCGCTATACCGATACGCTCAGAGTTTTTAGACTTGAAGCCGATCGCTACCAAGCACTGCCCCTGCATGAACCCCGCGTTTGGATGCCCAGCTTAGAGATAGGCCTGGGGCTCTGGCAGGGCACCTATCAGGGGATAGAAAGGCGCTGGCTAAGGGCCTACGATGCCGAAGGAAATTGGCTGTTGAACTTTGAGGAACAGACTCAGCAGGCTCAGGAGGCAACCCAGCAGGCTCAGCAAGAAGCCCAGCAGGCTCAGGAGGCAACCCAGCAGGCTCAGGAGGCAACCCAGCAGGCTCAGCAAGAAGCCCAGCAGGCCCAGCGAGAAGCCCAACAGGCCCAGCAAGAAGCCCAGCAAGCAAGAGCGCGAGCCGAGCGCTTAGCAGATCGATTAAGAGCCCTTGGCCTCGAACCTGACTAGTCCTGCAATCGTTGTTCTTGAAACACAGGCTACCATTTGGCAAAAATTGACCGGTGGCGGACTGATTGTTGTCAATCATCCTAAAATCAATAGTTAGATGTAATCTGGCGCAGCATGGAAATTTCTGGCCCTTCTGAATTGGGGGCAATGCAATATTCGAGCGAAGTGCTTAGGCGAGCTGAGCGGGCGCTGCGGGCTTCGCCGTTCTATATGAAACTGCTGGACGACATGCGATCGCAAAGCGTCTCTCTCAACGCAATTAAAGACGATCGAGGTAGCTACAATGGCTACACCCGTCAGCCCATCTCTGAGGTGTCAGCAGATAATCAATTGACCTGGCTCATATCAGTGGGCGTGCTCAGGCGAGAAGTAGACGGACAAGGTCTCACCGATAGCTTTCGGTTGACCCCCCTGGGGCGTCAGCTTTTGGCTGTTTGGAAAGCCCAAGGTCATCCGGATTGGCAGGCCAGTTTACTGGATTATTTACACGACGCCAAAAATCGATGGCTGCGCTTGCCAAATTGGTTAAGATAGCGGCGTTCGTTAATCACTTTAAAGTCCCCAAGACTGCTGAAATCGAGCAGACTAGATAGCAGATTTGTGTAAAGTTTTGGGTAAGTTCAGAGAAACAGACTATGGCACACTCGTATGACACTAGGGGGAAGCACTGAATGAAGGCAATCATGGTGGTTGGAACCACCTCGCATGCTGGCAAATCATTATTAGTGACTGCCCTATGTCGCATTTTGAGTCGTCGCGGTTGGCGAGTGGCCCCCTTTAAGGGGCAAAACATGGCTCTCAATGCCTACGTCACCGCAACAGGTGCCGAGATTGGATACGCCCAGGCCGTGCAATCTTGGGCGGCGGGTGTGCCCCCCCAGGCCGAAATGAACCCGGTTTTGCTCAAGCCCCAAGGGGATATGACCACCCAGGTGGTGCTAAAAGGGCGCGCCGTTGGCAAAACAACCGCCGCTGAGTACTACGAAAAGTATATTGAGGTGGGTTGGCAAGCGATTCAAGAAAGCCTGGCGCGGCTGAGTCAGGAGTTTGATCTGCTGATTTGTGAAGGGGCTGGCAGCCCTGCTGAAATTAATCTCAAGCATCGCGATTTGACCAACATGCGCATCGCCAAAGCGCTGAATGCCCCCACTATTTTGGTGGCCGATATCGATCGTGGCGGTGTATTTGCTCATATCGTTGGCACTCTGGAGCTATTAGAGTCTGACGAAAGAGCCTTGATCAAAGGCATCGTGATCAACAAGTTTCGCGGGCAGCGGTCGCTGTTACAGTCAGGGATTGACTGGTTAGAGGAGCGCACGGGTATTCCCGTAATCGGCGTCATTCCTTGGTTAGAAGAGTCATTGCCAGCAGAAGACTCTCTCTCTTTGATGGAGCGCCCAAACGTCAAAACTAACTCAGAGCTTACCGTGGCTGTGATTCGGCTACCTCGCATCTCTAACTTCACCGATTTTGACCCCCTAGAATCAGAAGCCTCTGTCACAGTCAAATATCTGAGCCCAAAAGATGAGCTGGGCTACCCGGACGCGGTAATTTTACCCGGTACTAAAACGACAATTGCCGATTTGCTCATTTTGCAGCGCACGGGTATGGCCGATGCAATTCGCGACTATGCAGCGGCTGGTGGGACGGTGATGGGCGTCTGCGGCGGCTTTCAGCTGATGGGCCAGATGCTGGCTGACCCCGAAGGGTTAGAGGGCCAGGAGGGTCGCTATCGGGGGCTGGGGCTTTTGCCCCTGCGGACGGTGATTACTCAGCATAAGGTGGCCAGACAGCGATCGGTTGGGTCCAAATTTCCCCAAGAGGGCCTACCGGTCACGGGGTACGAAATTCACCAGGGCCGCACCCAGATTGTGATGAATACCGAGGGCGAGGATAAAGATGCGGCCCAGACGAAGTACATGCCCATCTTTGACGATCGCAGCCTTGGCATTGTGGATGAAACCCTATCAGTTTGGGGAACTTACCTGCACGGCATTTTTGATAATGGGCCTTGGCGACGCGCCTGGCTCAATCGCCTACGACAGCAGCGCGGCCTGAGAGCACTGCCGACCGGCATTGCCAACTACCGAGACCAGCGGGATACCATGCTCAATTCTCTGGCAACGGTGGTTGAGAAGCATATTGATCTGGATCCGATTTTGTCAAAATAGCGGTAGAGGCATTGCACGCAACGCCTGCTAAAGCCTAATCCCCCCTAAAGTGAATCTTGGCGCAATACTAGAAAGCATTGTGCTGGCAGATTTAAGCTGGCAGATTTAACAAGGGGCAGAGAATCGTGGCGCTAATTCAAATCGCAATCTTAGCTGTTGGTGGGCTAAGCTCGGGTATTCTAGCGGGATTTTTGGGGATTGGAGGCGGTGTGTTGCTGGTTCCTTTGCTAGTGCAGCTTGGGTTTGAGCCGATTCAAGCGGCGGCGACCAGCAGCTTGGCGATTTTAATCACTGCAACGACGGGCAGCGTTCAAAATTGGCGAATGGGCTACTTGGCCCCTCAGCGGGTGGTTTTGCTGGGTGCCCCGGCCCTGGTGACGGCGTTGATCGGGACGCAGGTGGCTGATAAGCTACCTAGCTACGTTTTGCTGGCGGCGTTTGGGGTGTTGCTGCTGAGCAACTTATATCTGGTTGGGCTAAAGAAGCGGGTGGTGGCGGAGAGATCGCAAACTCCCTTGTCTCCTCCGGCTCAGCTCAACCCGCTGGCGGCCCGGCTGATCACAGGCGGCATTGCTGGGTTTATGGCGGGTCTCTTTGGTGTAGGTGGCGGGGTCATTTTGGTGCCCCTGCAGATTTTGCTGCTTAATGAGTCGATTAAAGCTGCGGTACGCACCAGCCTCGGCGTTATTGTGATCACAGCGATTGCTGCCTGTGTGGGGCACGCCGTCAACCAGAATGTCATGTGGATGGCGGGGCTGATGTTAGGGTTGGGGGGACTGGTGGGTGTGCAGATTAGCACGCGATTTTTGCCGAAGCTGCCCGATCAAACGGTTAGCCGATTGTTTCGTACCATGCTGTGTTTATTGGCAATCTATATCTTTTGGCAAGCCTGGCAGGCCTGGTAGATGGGCACTTACGTCTGGAGAAATCGGTATTAAGCTTTGCCTGATAGTATGAAATATTACATTTATGGGGCGTGACGGTTTGATATTGAGTTAAACGAGGGCACTCAGGTTTAAGCGGTGCCTTCTTGTAACCTGTCGCCCTTGGAGAGCTGGCATGCCCTGCCTGGATAACTATGACACTGGAGACTTTTATGACGAGCTGTTTGACAGTCGGGGGGTGCCTCGCGATGCAGCGGCTTTACTGATCAAGCGGATTAGCCAGCTGTCGATCCAAGAATTGGTTAGACGCCAGCAGACGGCCCAAAACACGCTGTTCCGGTTAGGGGTTACGTTTAATGTCTACAGCGACAATCAGGGTACCGAGCGGGTTTTCCCATTTGATGTGCTGCCTCGGGTGGTGGCATATTCTGAATGGGCCTGGTTAGAGCGTGGACTTGAGCAGCGCATTAAAGCCCTCAACTGCTTTCTACACGATATTTACAACGCTCAGAATATTCTCAAAGACGGTTTGATTCCTCGAGAGGTGGTGGAATCTGCCCCAGGCTTTTTGAAGCCCTGTCTGGGTCTACAGCCTCCTAAGGGGCGCTGGTGCCATATTACGGGGACTGACTTGGTGCGCGATCGCGATGGTCGTTGGTATGTGCTCGAAGATAACCTGCGCTGCCCATCTGGGGTGTCTTATGTGCTCGAAAATCGGCGGGTGATGAAGGGCTCGTTTCCCCATCTCTTTGATGATTTAGATATTCAGCCGGTGGATGACTATCCGGGGCAGCTGCTAAACATCCTACTGAGCCTGGCCCCAGACCCTGTGAGCGATCCCTGTGTGGTAGTGCTGACACCGGGGGTCTACAACTCGGCCTATTTTGAGCATTCTTTTTTAGCCCAGCAGATGGGGGTCGAGCTAGTCGAAGGGCGCGACCTCGTGGTAGCAGACGGCTATTTGCAAATGCGGACGACCAAAGGGCTGCGTCAGGTGGACGTGGTGTACCGCCGCATTGATGATGAATTTTTAGACCCTGAGGTGTTTCGCTCAGATTCAATGCTGGGGGTACCAGGGCTGATGGAGATCTATCGCCAGGGTCGGGTGGCGATCGCAAACGCCCCTGGCACTGGCGTCGCAGACGACAAGATGATTTATGGCTATGTGCCCCAGATGATTCGTTACTACCTTGACGAAGATCAAATTATCCCCAACGTGCCAACGTATTTTTGCGAAGACGCTAAGCAGCAGGCCCACGTACTGGCCAACCTTGATCAGCTGGTGGTTAAAGCCACCAATGCCTCAGGGGGGTACGGTCTGTTGGTCGGCCCCCAGGCTTCCTCCTCAGAGCGAGCGGCGTTTGCAGAAAGTATTAAGGCCGACCCTCGAGGGTATATTGCCCAGCCCACCCTGTGCCTGTCGCGGGTGCCCACTCTAATTGACAATCAGTTTGAGGGCTGCCACGTCGATTTGCGGCCCTTTATCCTCTATGGCCCAGAGATTTATGTGAATCCGGGGGGGCTGACTCGGGTGGCCCTCAAACGAGGTTCCTTGGTGGTTAACTCGTCCCAGGGGGGCGGTAGTAAAGACACATGGGTTGTTAAGGAGGGGCCAGTTAACGAAAGAGCAGTGCAAGAAATCGGTAGCGAAGAGGAGGATCTACATGCTGAGTCGAGTTGCTGATGCTATCTACTGGCTCAATCGCTATGTCGAGCGGGCTGAAAACGTGGCTCGGTTTGTTGAGGTCAACCTCAACCTACTGCTCGATACCACCACCACCGTCAATATGCAGCAGTGGGAGCCGGTGGTGATCACAACCGGGGATATGAAAACCTTTTGCGATCGCTACGGCGATGCCACCGCCGATAATGTCCTGCACTTTCTCACCTTTGACAGCGACTACCCCAACTCGATTTTGTCCTGCGTGCGAGCCGCGAGGGAAAATGCCCGAGGCATTCGCGAAACCATTTCATCTGAAATGTGGGAACAGGTCAACGACTTTTACCTGATGGTTAAAGACGCGGCCCAAGCCCCCCTTTCCCCAGAACCGCTCTATAGCTTTTATCCCCAGGTTAAGATGGCCAGCCATCTATTTGCAGGGGTGATGGACGCCACAATGGCCCATAATGAAGGCTGGCACTTTGGCCAGGTGGGGCGGCTGATCGAGCGGGCCGATAAAATCGCCCGCATTTTGGACGTCAAATATTTCATCCTGCTACCGTCGCTCAAAGACGTGGGTACCCCCCTGGATGACCTTCAGTGGATTGCCCTGCTCAAATCGGCCAGTGCCTATGAGATGTATCGCAAATACTACCGTCGGTTGACCCCCCGCAACATTACTGAGTTTCTGATTCTTAACCCCACTTTTCCCCGATCAATTCAGTTTTGTCTGATGCAGGCCGAAAAATCACTCCATGAGATTTCGGGGACCCCCTTTGGCCGCTGGAGCTACCCCAGTGAACGTACCCTCGGGCGGCTCAGGGCTGAGCTGGAGTACATCACCCTGGATGAGATTTTTGAGCAGGGCCTGCATGAGTTTCTAGACAACTTAGAAACTCGCCTGAACGAGATCGGTCAGCACATTTACACTGACTTTGTGGCTTTGCCACTGGCGTCTT
>JBCBZL010000343.1:0-4928 GCA_039815385.1 Cyanobacteria bacterium P01_A01_bin.114 | reverse complement strand
CCTAGAGGAACACTGTGATCGCCGCCGACCACAGCGACTTTTTTGCCCTGTGCGATCGCATCTCGGCTCTGTTCGCGTACCCATTGATTCATCACTTCACAGCCCTGATTAACCTCAGCCAAATACTCACTCAGCGTCGCGTCTTGCTGAGGCGCTATCCCCCGCTCTTGCCCAGCAATGACCTGGGCCGCCTTACCGCGCAGGTCAGCGTTTTGCACAATCAGGTCAGATGAAATTGGCATCATAAAGATCCCCTGATGCCAGCCTGTGGGGTTGTCGAGGTCAAAAAAATCAAGCTGAGGAGACGCGTCTAACAGTGCCTGGGGGCCTTGGGCAGTCCCGGCTCCGTAAGAGACGGTGACCTCCCAAGGCACTCCTAAGACAAGCACGTCTGCGGTTTCATAGTTAAACGGAAACCCAAACAGATTACGGTTGTTGACCCCGACATTGCTCGGGTCAAAGCTGGCGATGATGTCTTGCTTGGTGACCATTTTCTAAACCCTTGCCACTCTGCCATTCCCCCTTCGCCTTTCGCCTTTCGCCTTTCGCCTTGCCCCCTTGCCCCCGTACAGGCGTTGCATGCACCGCCCCTACCCTTCGCCTTATAGCCCAAGGGGCATGGCTTCGCCTTTCGCCCTTCGCCTTTCGCCCTTCGCCTTTTCCCCTTCGCCTTTTCCCCACCTATCGATCATTCAGCATGTTTTGAATAAACGTCGGCAAACAAAACGCCGCCTGGTGGATACCTGGATTGTAGTATTGCAGGTTGTAGGCTTGGGAAATTTGGTGCGATCGCGCCTGATCAACCCCCTCAGTCGGATGCGGCCCTCCTTTAGTGCAATAGGTAAAACTCCACATTCCGGTTGGATAGGTGGGAATAAACGCCAGATAGCAAAAAACATTTTCAGGCTCAAAAATGCCGCGCAGGCAGTGGTTCAAATCGACAAAGGCAGTTTGGTTAAAGTGGGGCGACTCACTCTGGGCCGTCATCACCCCGCCTGGCTTTAAACAGCGGTACACATCTTTGTAGAAGGCAGCGCTAAACAACCCCTCTGACGGCCCCACCGGGTCGGATGAGTCAATCACGATCATATCGAAGCGATCGTCTGGTGCTTCACTGACATACTTAATCCCATCGTCAATGATCAGATCGAGCTTGGGATCATCTAGCGAAGATGACAGCGCTGGCAAAAACTCGCGCGAGGCCCGCACCACTACCTCGTCAATCTCGACCATGGTGACCTGCTCAACCTGCGAGTATCGCAAAATCTCGCGGATGCTGCCGCCATCTCCCCCACCAATTACCAATACCGTCTTGACATCGGGCTTACTCACCATCGGTACGTGGACGATCATCTCATGATAGGCCTTTTCATCTTTCTCGCTGCACATCACCATCTTGTCAACGGTGAGCATCTTGCCGTACTCAAAGGTGTCGAAGATCTCAACGGTCTGGTACGGTGACTTTTCTCGAAAGATGCGCTCGCCACTATGACGAATCGACAGGGCCATATTCTCATTACGATCGGTGAACCACACGCTGCGGCTGTACTTAGGCATGGTTAACTTTTGAGTTGCCTGATCTCGCAGGTCGCCTAGATCAATCTCTGTTTCAATTCTCTCTAACAGCTCTAGCTGACCACGATCGATCTCTACTGCTGAGCCATGCTCTGCCTGAAACGCCCGCTTCAGCATTTTGTACGACACCCAGGGGTTGACCGAGTCACCACAGGTAAACAAATCTACCGCTGCATAGCGATACTCAGGCCAGGTATGAATCGCTAAATGACTTTCTTGAATCACCACCACCCCTGAAACCCCAAAGGGTGAAAAATGGTGAAATACAGAACTGATTATGGTCGCCCCCGACTCCTTAGCAGCATCGACCATGCTGGATTCAATCAGCGGCACCTCATTCAGAATCTCAGCAGAACAGCCGTGAAACTCTACCAGAATATGTCTTCCAAGCGATTCCATAGACACCCCCATACAAGCTCACCTAGTGTATAACCATTCGCCATCTGAAGAAAATCGAAATACCCCTTAGTAAAAGCTTAATTTTCGATTGAATTCGCCTTAATCGTCCCCTAACCTCAGCTTTTTGTGGTTTTTCTATGCTCCTCGCGTTTAATGAGCAAGCCATCGTCCCTGCTCGATGGTTTTGCGGCCCCAATCTCTATGGGATACCTGGCCCATCTGGTCGAAAGCCAGCAGGCGAGCTTCTGGCGAGTCTCAATAGAAGGCTGGCTGAGCTGCCAACCCTATCGCGCGCCCGCTGTACGATGCCGCTAACGGGGGTACCCACCTCCGTCAGCGGCATTACCGCCAACGAGTGGTGCGCCTGTTTGAATCAAATCAGCGTCTTTCATCTGGTTACTCAGCAGGGTCTGCCCCTTTGCCGCCGCGGTCTACGTCTGGTTTAGCGAACTCTATAACGCCGCGCCGTTCGACCCGTTTACCTTTTGTCACAAGTCAAGATATGATGAAAACAATTAATAAATTGTCACAATGGAGCCCTATTTGTAGAGACCGATAGCGACAATGACATTGCTGGCTAGCGGTGATTTTTGCAGAAATCTGCACGGAAAGTCACTTAAAATGTTCTAAAAGTCATACATCAAGTTTTCCATTTGATTCGGATTCGTTCGCCGTTTACTTGTTGAGCAAATAGGTTAGGAACGTAACTCAGATGAGCGTAACTCAAGTGAGCGTAACTCAAGTAAACGTAGTATGAAAAACTATATTCTTCACGTGGGTCTTCCCAAGACTGGAACCACGGCGCTTCAAAAATACTATTTCTCTCGATTTAAACATTCGTCCATATCCTATAACCCCTCTTCGCTCGTTTCACCCCTATCGCAAGCGATAAAGCTGCTAGACTTTGGCTCTTTCAGTGCAGCGATACGCAGCTGCTGAAAGAGGTTATCGAACACCAAAGCCAAAAAATACCCCAAGAAACAGTCCTTATTTCGCTCGAGATACTATCCCAGCGGCTTTTGAAATTTGATTTCAAGGGCAGAGGTGATTTTCTCAAATCTATTTTTCCAGAGGCTACGGTTGTACTAGTGCTCAGGCATCAGCCTGCGCTTTTGAGAAGTCTCTATCAGCAGCAAGTGCATCAAAACTACCTGCTACCACCAGAAGATGTGTTTGTTCCTTTTTCAAAGCAGGATTTTTCTGCATCAGAGCGCTGGAAAGCGAATATGCAAATAGATGTAAAACAGTGGAACTACAAAGAAGCTGTCCAATATTTTAGGGAGTGCTACGGAGAGAAATTCCGAGTTCTTTTCTTTGAAAATCACTTCAAAGATATTCTGCATATTGGTCAAACTGTTTTACCCCTTCCAAGCGGCTCTGCCGCTGACGAAACATTACCGACATCGCTACCCCGGGCTAATGTGTCTTACTGCACAGAAGCCATGTGCATGATGCTAGAAATTGCCCATCGCAAATGGGCATTCAGCGCGAATAGTGGTTTTCATAGCCGTCACGTACAAGACTTAATGGATCAAGCTAAACGAGCCAGGGTTGTTTTTGATGCAAGCAATATCAAAGATTTTCTGCGCAGACTAGAGCATCAAAAACGGGCTCCGTGCAGCACTATATATTCCAGGGTTGATCAACAAATCCTTAAGCTCGTCAAACTGTATGGCAGAATGCATAATTACTTCAAGCCGCAAAAGTATGAGCTGCCACTCCCGATCAGAACCTATCTTGAGCACGAGTCCAAAATTCTAAATGCGTCTTTGGACGAGGTCATCGACAGACGGATCATTCCAAAACAGTATTTGCTATAGGGTCTGGCAACTCCACCCTTGGGCGGGCTATTCTCAAGGCTGCGCCGATCACCCACGGGCAAATTGACTTGAGCCTAAGGACGGTGACAGCTCGCTGTCTTGGGAATGGGGTAGGCTCTAGATGGCACTTTGGGTACGTTGAGGATGAGAATTTTTGTACCGGGTCGCCTGTGTCTGGTGGGTGAGCACAGTGACTGGGCGGGCACCTATCGCGCGGTCAATCCTGACATTCAAACCGGGATGGCGCTGATTGTGGGTACCAATCAAGGGATTTATGCAAATGTTAGACGCCATCCCCAAGCGCTGATCTTTCGAGCGACGCTCTATAACGGCAGCCAGGCAAATGACGGTGGCGACCCGCGGGTGGCCGCAATTCGATTGCCAATGGCCCCCGCTGTGCTGCTAGCAGAAGCTAGAAAAGGAGGGTTTGCTAGCTACATTGCGGGCACGGCCTATCAGGTTTTGAGGCATCACCCGGTCGGGGGGCTGGAGGTTGATAACGATCTCACTGATTTACCGATTCAAAAAGGGCTGTCTTCAAGTGCTGCGGTCTGCGTGCTGATTGCGCGGGCGTTTAACCAGCTCTATGACTTGCAGCTCACCGTTCAAGAAGAGATGGAGCTGGCTTACCAGGGGGAAAGAACCACACCCAGCCAGTGTGGCCGTATGGATCAGGCCTGTGCGTTTGGAAATCAGCCGATCTTGATGACTTTTGATTGCGATCGCACCAACCTTAAAGTGTTAACAGTCAAACGAACGCTATATTTGGTGATTGTCGATTTAGGAGGCCATAAAGACACCCAAAAAATCCTCAGCGACCTGAATCAGTGCTACCCCTTCCCTAAAAATCAGATTCAGCAAAAGGTTCAACACTATCTCGGGCCGCTCAATACCCAATTTATTCAGCAGGCGGTCACAGTCGTTCAGCAGGGAGATGCAAAAAAGCTCGGCACTTTGATGACGCAGGCACAAGCCGCCTTCGATCGTCACTTAACCCCTGCCTGCCCAGACCAGCTGGCCGCTCCCCGGCTTCACCGTTTGCTCACCCATCCCTCCCTTCAGCCCTTTATCTTCGGGGGTAAAGGGGTCGGCTCCCAGGGCGATGGTACAGCACAGCTAGTCGCGAAAGATCGT
>JBCBZL010000429.1:0-2617 GCA_039815385.1 Cyanobacteria bacterium P01_A01_bin.114 | reverse complement strand
GTAATGAATTATCCAACGTGAGAGAGAGAGAGGGCATAGTTCAACTTGAGCTGTGCTGTGCGTAGCTTGAAGCTTACTTGTGACGCTGACCATCCGATGCAAAAAGACGTGCAAGGTGCAAAAATATACCCTGGCATCGAGTACGATTTCACAGCTGGGTTTTGTGTTAGCGGCCCCTGCTGCTGCTGGGTTTTATGCCCTGACCCACGGGCTGGCCAAAGCGTCTCTCTTTTTGATCGCGGGCAATCTGCCCAGCCGTCAGTTTCAATCGCTGCGACAGACCTCGCTGCAACCTTTAGTTTGGGGGGCGCTTGCGATCGCAAGCTTCTCAATCTCGGGCCTGCCGCTGCTGGCTGGGTTTGGAGCTAAGTCACTGACCTTCAAGCAGCTAGACGGCTGGCAGGCGATTGTGATGAATTTGGCGGCGGTGGGCACTGCGATCGCGTTTGCCAAATTTATCTTTTTGCCATTTGCTAACCCCCTCACCCAGCTCCCCGAAAAAGCGGAAATAAAAACGGCCACAAAAATGGCCACAAAAGAGAAACCTATGACTGGTTTTTGGATCGCCCTAGCGTTGTTGCTATCTGGTTTGCTCGGGTTCAATGGCCTATATCCCCAGGCTTATACGATTGAAACCCTGGGCAAAGCTCTGATTACAGTGGGGGCTGGCTGGCTGGTCTATTTCCTAGTCTTCAGAAAAATCTCCCTTAGGCTGCCCCGCGTGCTAGAGCAGTTTGACCATCTGATTGGGGTGATGAGTCTGATGTTGACGCTGCTGTTTTGGATGGTGCTGACATGATTGGCTATCTAGATCTGTTATTAAAACTGACCATCTGGTTTTTGTTAACCGCCGATTTTAGCTTAGCCAATATTGTCATCGGCGTCTGCGTCGCGCTGCTGCTGCCACAGCGTTATACCACCCCAGCTGTTTTGAAAGACGGGTTGAGGGTTTTATGGGAAATTATCGTTGCGATTCCGATCGCCTACTTTGAAGCCCTACAAATTATCTTTCGCCCCCACAATCGCGAAGAGGTCACTATGGAGCGGGTCAAGCCCAATCGAACCCCTGGGCTGATTTTCCTAGATATTTTTCTAATTACCTTTACGCCAAAGACAATTGTCTTGAAGTATCACGAAGATGGTTGGTATGAGGTTCATAAGGTTGCGAGGAGGAGAGGTGGAGGGTAGGGACAGCCTGTAGGGGCGTTGCATGCAACGCCCTACGGGGTAGGGGCTGGCCTTGTGCCTGCCCATTTGGAATGTAGGTGGGTAGTGGGTAATGGGTGATGGGTAGCGATATTATGAACTGGGTGTTGATTGCGATGATCTTGGCTTTGCTGATTCCGATTTACGAAGCCTGGCAAGATGAAAATATATGGCAAAAGGTGCTGGCCTTTGCCAGCATTGCCACCAAAACTTCCATGATGATTTTGGTTGTCTCTGTTCTGCGAGATGACTGGATGATCGGGGTGGTGGGGGTACTGATTTTGAGTGTGGGAAATGCCTCTCTGATGTTACTGGCCCACGTCCTGAAACGATTAAACGAACTATAACGAAACAATCATGACCGCTGTGATTAACGGCTTTAGCTATTTTTGTATCGGGGTTGGGCTGGTCTTCTGGTTTTGGGGGACGCTGCCCCTGCTCGGCGAGCGCTCGGTTTTATTCAAGTTGCACAGCCTGTCGGTGTCCGATACCCTAGGTTCGATCAGTATTTTGGTGGGGCTACTGCTCAAAATACCTCGCGAGTGGCCGCTGCTGATTTTGGCCCTACTCTCTCTGTCAATTTGGAATACGGTTCTGGGCTATGTGCTGGCGTATTGTTCTAGCAGTGGAGGAGAGTCATGACTGAAGACGTTTACATTATCGCCATTACCGCGCTGTTGCCGCTGACAGCTTGTATGCTGGTTGCACAGGTTAACCCGTATCACGCCCTGGTGATTCGCGGCATCTTGGGGGCAGTGGCCGCTTTAGTCTATGCTCTTTTCGGGGCAGCAGATGTCGCCCTCACCGAGGCTCTGGTAGGCACCATGCTGTCTATTACCCTGTATGCGGTTGCCGTACGCTCTTCGATGAGTATGCGGCTGGGCGTACTCGCTTCCCCTGCCGAGCCTGTCCTCTCGGCCTTACGAAACACGTTGAGAAAATATCATATGCGGCTTGAGCCGGTCACCTATGATAGTCGCCAAGCCCTGCAAAGGGCTTTGATGACGCGAGAAATCCACACCACTCTACAGCCCCCTTTATCAAACATTTCATCAGCCCCTTTATCAGAGCCGTCAGATCATGCAGAGTTAGGCTCCGCTTCGATCAGCCAAAAGCCGATCAGTCAAAAGCCGATCAGCCAAGAGCCGAGTAAGCAAGAGCAATCGGTTTATCACCTTCAGACTCGGGTGCAGCGACTCTACGATATTATGCGGGCTGAGCTGCCCCCCTCCATAACCCAGCTGACCTATATGAGCGTCGACAGTGTTGGCGATGCCAGCAGCCAGGCTAATCGGGGGGCCAACCCAGCTTCTCAGCCAATGGAGCAAAAGTCATGAAGTGGATTTACATTGCAATCGGGGTTGCTCTATACATCAAGATGATTGTCTTCCCGAGTCCCCCAGTAGACCTG
>JBCBZL010000052.1:0-18562 GCA_039815385.1 Cyanobacteria bacterium P01_A01_bin.114 | reverse complement strand
GTCCTGAAACGTCCATGTGAGCTCTCTCAAATTGTGTTTTTCGCAGCGGTCTCGACGACACAGGGTATGTATGGTACGAGCAGTAGCTCCCGCTGGAGGGGGTGTCCGCCGATCGTTCAGTCAACAGATCCCACTACACCCCGTCTCATGCCACGTCTCCCCTTTTCTTGGTGCACCCGCCTCAATATCGGCAACCGTCAAATGAAGACCATGGCCAAGGAGACGCCTTCCCGTAACGCCGGGCTCGTTACCTTCAACGCCGAGATCACCCTCATCGGCGACGGATCTGACGCCTCTCGCGTCGTGGCCGGAGACCGCCTGTCCGACGACGAAGCGCTGAGGGAGGTGGGCCGGGCGTACCCGCTGTCCAGCTTCCATTCCAGCGAGAAGTCACCAGAGCCCAGGGTAGATTCTGACCACCGGTTCCATAAACTGTTGCTGGTAGTAGCCTGACGATCATAAGACTAAAGAGGCCATCGATCAGCTGATCGGGAAATATTAGCAGCGCCCTGAAGCGCTTACTGAGCGAATCGGGCGATTCTTCGGAGCAATAGGGTCGCGCTAATGAAGATGTGACTAATCTGAAGATGTCACTAATCGGGGGCAGCAAATCAATAGAGTGTCCACACCCTGATTTCTCGAATCAGTGCACCTCAGTTTGAGACCTAAAAATTAGAGAAAAGCAACCGGCTGCTTAATTAGGAAAGGGTATCAAGGAGACTCCTAAACCAAAAGAAAGCTTCTTCTAGAATCAGGAGTGCCTCAAAGGAGCAATTTAGAGTCAGCGAAATGGCTTAAGCAAAATCGCTTACCTTCTATTGCGTGGATAGGGCTCATCTATCCGGGCATTTCCTAAGATTTTATTTCGTTTTAGCACTGAGAAGATATACCTAACGTGTTATTAAGAATCCCTTGAAAACAGCGCAGCCAGAGATTTGTAAACTCTACACTTTTCTAAAAGAAAAATAGCCTGTCTCGCTTTAGACGCCAATCTCAAACCCAGCAGAGCGAGGCTAAAGTTTAAGGGGCTATTTGAGGGGCTGCTGGCTCCTCGGATCCAACGCATCTCGCAGGCCATCCCCCACATAGTTAATACTCAGCACGGTTAAAAAGATGGCCAGCCCAGGGAAGAGCGCCATGTGGGGGGCTGTCTCTAAGTAGTTTTGGGCGGTTGAGAGCATTCGCCCCCAGGTGGGTACATCGGGGGGAAAGCCCAACCCCAAAAAGCTGAGGGTTGCCTCTGCCAGGACCGCATTGCCGACGGCTAGGGTTGCCGCCACAATCACGGGCCCAATCACGTTGGGGAAAATGTGCTGCCAGATCACCCGCTGGGGGGGTGCCCCCAGCGCTTGTACCGCCTGCACAAAGGTTTGCTCTCTTAGCGATAGGAAGCCAACCCGCACCAATCGCGCCACCGACATCCAGTTAAAGCCGCCAATCACGATCACAATCAGGCAGAAAATACCTAGCTCAGGTCCAAGCATGGCCTGTGCCTGGTTCCCAAACAGATATATGACCAGCAGTGCTAGGGGTAGCTGGGGTAGGGATAAAAACAAATCGGTGAAGCGCATCAGCAATGTATCAGTTAGTCCACCATAGAAGCCTGCGATCGCACCCACCAGCACCCCCAGGCTCATCGCCATCACCATCGCCGCTAGACTGACCACGAGCGAAATTCGCCCGCCCTGTAGGACGCGCGCCAGCTGATCTTGCCCTAGGTCATTGGTACCAAATAGATGGTGCCAGCTTGGCGGCAGTGTGGCTACGCTAAAATCGATAGCTTGGGCTGACACAGGGTATAGCAGGGGGCCCACCGACACCATCAGAAACATCAAGCCCAAAATAATCATCCCCAGCAGAGCTGTCTGATTGTGCCCAAACGCTTGCCCAAATCGGATTAGACTGGCTCCAAAAGCGGGTTTCTTCATGGTCTTACCTATAGCCTTACCCTGGGGTCGAGCCAGCCGTACATCACATCGGCTATCAGATTAAATAGCACAACCAGCGCTGCATAAATAAACGAAATAGCCATCACCACAGGGGTATCGCTACGCCGTATAGCGTCAATGAGCAACGCCCCAATGCCCGGAATGCGAAAGACCTGCTCCAGGACTAGTGACCCTGTAAATAAACTCGGGATATCTAACGCAATCAGCGTCACTACCGGAATGGAGGCATTACGCAAGATATGCACATTGATAATCCTTGGCTTTGATAGCCCCTTGGCATAGGCCGTTTGGACATAGCCCTGGGGCAGCTCTTCTAGCACTGCGGCCCGCATAAACCGCATCAGCACCGCTGTTTGAAACAGGGCCAGTACGCACACTGGCATGATCGACTGACGCACTAGCGTGAGGAAACTGGCCCAATCTTGCACCACCAGAGTGCTGCTGTAGATAAAAGGGAACCAGCGCAGCCACACGCTAAAAATCAAAATAAACAGCAGCCCTGTAAAAAACGTTGGCAGAGAAAACCCAATAAAGGCCAGGGTTGTGACCCCCCGATCAACCCAGCTATAGCGTTTAATGGCCGAGACAATCCCCAGCGGGATGGCCATAACTACGCTGAGCAGATAGCCCGCCCCCAGTACCCACAGGGTGGCTGGCAGCCGCTGCCCAATCAGCTCACCTACGGGGCTACGACTGCTAAAGGAGTAGCCAAAATTGCCCTGCACCAGCGCCCCCAGCCACTTAAGGTAGCGAATATAGATGGGCTGATCTAACCCCAGCGATCGTCTCAAGTTTTCGCGGACCGCCGCTGTAACCGAGGGGTTATTGGCCATCTCGCCCAAGGGGTCACCCGGTGCGATCGCAATCAATATAAAAATGACAACGCTGATCGCCAAGAGCGTTGGAATCGCTAATAGCAGGCGTCGCAGACTATATCGAAGCATTTGAGCCTAAGTTCTCAGGACTTGTCCATAAAATACTTTTCTGCAAAATCATCCCCCGATTTTAGCCAAACTCGGTAAATAGAGCGTTTGCCTGTCTAAAAATGCCGAACTTTAAATATCGAACTTTGCCGTGGCCGAGCCAGCCTTTGCATTGGAGTATCGGTGAACCGGTGTATTTACATTTGCGTATATTAACTTTTCTTAATAGTGTATATATAAACCTCCAGCCATATTCAGGCGAGTTGCTTGCCCTCGGGGCAAAACTCAAAGTTTAAGCGGGATGTGTTACTGCAATTATCCCTATCTTTCACACAGCGCAGGACATCGTGACGTATCTAAGCTTCAAGTCAGTTAGACGAAATTGGTTTTCCAACGTGCGGGCTGACTTGCTCGCAGGGATTGTGGTGGCTCTGGCACTGATCCCAGAAGCGATCGCATTTTCAATCATTGCTGGTGTTGACCCCAAGGTGGGTCTCTATGCCTCCTTTACGATGGCAGTGACCATTGCTTTTCTTGGCGGTCGCCCTGGCATGGTTTCAGCCGCCACTGGTGCAATGGCGCTGCTGATGATTGACTTGGTCAAAAACCACGGCCTTGAGTATCTGTTCGCTGCTACGCTGCTAACTGGGCTTTTACAAATCTTCTGGGGCTATCTTAAGGTGGGCCGTCAGATGAAATATGTCCCCCGAGCGGTTTTGGTGGGGTTTGTTAACGCGCTGGCCATTCTGATTTTTATGGCACAGCTGCCTCAGTTTGCTGGACAGGGTATCGCCATGTACACCATGGTCGCTGGTGGGCTGGGCATTATTTATCTGCTGCCACGGCTAACCACGGTGATTCCTTCACCGCTGGTGGCGATTGTGGTCCTTACCGCCATTACGCTATCAACCGAGCTGAGCTTGCCCACCGTCGGTGATATGGGCGAGCTGCCGACCAGCTTTCCCGTATTTCACATTCCCCAGGTGCCTTTTTCGATTGAGACCCTGAACATTATCTTGCCAACGGCTCTGACCATGTCAGCGGTGGGGCTGCTGGAGTCGTTTTTGACGGCGTCGGTGATTGACGACATGACCGACACCCACAGTGATAAAAATCAGGAGGCTAAAGGCCAGGGTATTGCCAACCTTGTGACCGGATTTTTGGGCGGCATGGCGGGCTGCGCCATGATTGGCCAGTCTGTAATCAATATCAAATCGGGCGGACGTCAGCGACTATCCACACTAAGCGCAGGGATTCTACTCTTGTTCTTTATTTTGGTGATGGGTAAGTGGGTAAATCAGATCCCCATGGCTGCCCTGGTGGCTGTGATGATGATGGTCTCTATCAGTACTTTTAACTGGGCGTCGTTGATCAAGATTCGGCGCATGCCCAAGAGTGAAACGATCGTGATGATCACCACCGTGATTACAACCATCATCACCCACAACCTGGCCATCGGGGTGATGATTGGCATCGCTCTCAGCTCGCTATTTTTCTCACGTAAGATTGCCAAGCTGATCACGATCGACAGCCGTCTAAGCCCCGATGGGGCTGAGCGCATCTATCGGGTGAGTGGGCAGCTGTTCTTTGTCTCGGTTGCTGATTTCTTAGCCGCCTTTGATTTTACTGAGCACCTCGAGCTGGTTGTAATCAATCTCAACCAGTCTCACCTATGGGATCAGTCTGCCGTGATGGCCATCGATAAGGTGGTGCTTAAATTCCGACGTAAGGGCATAGAGGTCAAGCTGATTGGCCTAAACGAAGCTAGCAAAACTCTCATCGACAGGTTGGCAGTCCACGATAAGCCAGGGGCCTTAGATGAGGTGGGCAGCCACTAGCGATTTGGGTATCAGCTACACTGGGTTACCCTTAAAAAGGGTCTAAGCAAGGCTAGGACTTGAATCAAAAGAGCTTTGCTCGAAAATATTTGATAGCTGGCCGTTATGTTAACCAGTGTCCGGATTCAAAATTATCGATGCCTCAAGGATGTCACCCTTGAGTTAGGGCCGCTAACGGTTTTTGTGGGGCCAAATGCCTCTGGAAAAACTGCGATCGCAGATAGCTTAACCACTTCTAGAGTTGCAGTGAGCGATCACTGGCTGCAATCTGAGCAAAACCGTCCCACCTGGACAATAGCTTCAAACTTAGTTGCTCAGTCCCCAGATCCAAATAAGGTTTTGGGAGATGGCACCAACCGACAAAAATACACATTTGATTTGTCAGATTTGCGTCAGGGCCAAACCGCAAACGAATCATGGACGCTTGATGGAACAGGCAAAACCTTGGCTAACCTCTTTGATACCCTTTCAAGGAGGGACCAGGAAAAATTTGTATCAGAATTCACTCGATTAGTCCCAATGTACTCTGATATCAAGGCCAGGGCACAGGGGGGAAGAAAGCGTCTTCAGTTTCAGGATCGTTGGCATTTGGACTCTTGGTACGAGCCCAATCAAGTGTCAGATGGCACGATATTGATCGCCGCTATTATCGCTCTGGGATTTCAACGCACCCCTCCGACTCTGGCCGTTATCGAAGATCCAGACTATGGTTTGCATCCATACCTGCAAAGACATGTCGTCACCATCCTGCGGGACTTGGCCGAGGGCAAACTCGGTATCAAACCCGTTCAAGTTGTCTGTACCACTCATTCGAGAGCCTTGCTTGATTATTTGAAACCAGAAGAAGTGCGCTTTGTTACCCGGAATCGAGATAACGGTGAGACTGAAGTCCATAAGGCCCCTCTCGATAATCCAAACTGGCAACAGGTATATGAACGGTTCCAGAAGTCTCTCGGCAATATGTGGATGACGGGAACCCTCGGGGGTGTTCCCGGAGGTTAGCCAAGATGACGACTGTTTGCATGGTAGTCCACGCGGAAGGTCCCGGTGATCTAGGTAATCCACCGCGGTCAGTCCCACCGGGAGAATCCCTTCTTCTAGAAGAAAGAGGCCCTGCTCACATCATTGTTCAAAGGGTCTTAACTGAAGGAGCTCAAGTTCCTGAAGGGGCAATTGATTTTCGAGAACCTTTACGAACACAGACAGGTACGCACGCCTACGGCAGCAAGCTGCTTGATCAGAGAGTCCTTGATGAAATACTTGCAGGGTGGTTGCTAAATCCTCTATTGGTTGTTTTTCTGGTTGATAGCGACGACAGCAAACCCAACGGACGGAAAAGTCTGCTTGAGAAGGCTCTAGAAAGAAACCAATTGGAGGGTGCCGTAGGCGTTGCCGTTAAAGAATTTGAGGCATGGCTGATCGCGGACTCCAGTGCCTTATCAACTGTTTTAGGCGGCTCAAAAAGTAGCTCCTCTAATCTTGAGGCTCTACCTTGCAGAAAAGCTAAGAAATTACTGAATCAATGGAGTCAAGAAATTTCAACTCAAAGTCGTGGTTTAGCTGATATTCGTAAAGAGTTAGCATCCGCCATGGATTTAGATACCGTTTCTAATCTTTGTCCATCCTTTAAAGAATTTCGCCAAGCTCTGCTGAGCGTAGTCACTTGAGAGAAGTTCTTGCATTACACGAAGTATTTGTGAACTTTTTTTTAGAAAATTGAAAGATCGTTCTTATTTTGAGCTGTCCATTGGCAAAGACACTAGCCTTCCTGCTAAGTTAAGCGTTGAAGCGCTTGACAAAGCGAAAGCCAGTCTTAATTTGATTCAGCGACAGCACTACGGGAGCGTTGATCTACGGTCGCTTCCGCAATTTTACCTGCCCTTAATCCAGAGATAACCTTTTCACTACTGCATTTTTGCTGAGACTTAATCTCAGACCGCTAGTCTACCTGTGGTTTTTAAGATAGCCACGGAGTGTTTTGTTATGGTATCTAGCGGATTGAGAAACCGTGTTAAGTATGTCGGTGCTGCAGCTGCAGCTGCGGCTGCTGTGGGTTTAGTCGCTGACCAAGCTGTTTCCCAGAGTGTGATTGCAATTGACGGTTCCAGTACCGTTTTCCCAATCACCGAAGCGATGGCAGAGGAGTTTATGAACGCAAACTCCGAAGCGAATATTACGGTCGGGGTCTCAGGAACTGGCGGTGGTTTTAAAAAATTCTGCGCAGGGGAGACCGTTATTTCTAATGCGTCTCGACCGATTAAAGATACAGAGCAAGAGCTTTGTGCCGCAAACGGAATTGAGTATATTCAGCTCCCCGTTGCCTACGATGCGATTACGGTCGTGGTGAACCCTGAGAACACCTTCGCAACTGAGATGACCGTTGCAGACCTCAATGCGCTATGGAGCCCTGAAGCAGAGGGTACGATCACCCGGTGGAGTCAGCTCAACCCCAGCTGGCCCGATGAGGAGATCAACTTATATGGTCCAGGAACTGATTCTGGTACCTTTGATTACTTCACTGACGAAATCAATGGTGAGGAAGGGGCCAGTCGCGGTGACTACACCGCCAGTGAGGATGACAACGTCCTGGTTCTAGGGGTCGCTCGTGATCCTTATGCCCTAGGCTACTTTGGCATGTCTTACTACTTAGAAAATACCGAAAGCCTGACCGCTGTCGGTATTGATGACGGTGAGGGTGAAGAAGGGTTTGTCGTGCCTTCTTCTGAAACTATCGAAAGCTATCAGCCCTTGGCTCGTTCGATCTTCATCTATGTCAATACGGCTGAGCTAGCTAGCGATCCTCAGCTGCGTGCCTTTGTAGAGTACTACCTCGAGACGGCCTCTGATATCGTGCCCGAGGTCGGCTATGTTGCTCTCCCTGACAGCGATTATGAAAGCTCTCTGGCGTCTTTCTAGTCTCTAACAGCTGTTCATCACTCAGTGTGCATCAACCCTCATAGGCCCTGGGGCTGAGCTTTTTGCCAGCGACCAGGGCTTTACAAGTTTGAGTCTTATGGGTTCCCCAGGCATGATTGATCTCTCTAACCAGCGCTCGAGTCGTCATCCCAAGACACCGCGTAAGTTTTTACGCTTGCACCCATTGACCTGGCTGTCAGTGGGCTTGCACGGGGCGCTATTACTGATGCCAGCTTGGCAACTGCAACCGCCCAAAACCGAGGAGCCAGAGCCCCCCGAAGAAGAAGTCGTGATAGAGGTGGAAAACCTGGCCGATCTGCTGGGGAGTCAGGAGTCAGAACCGCCGCCAGCAGAACCGCCGCCAGCAGAACCGCCGCCAGCAGCTCAAGTCCCCCAGCAGCAGGTTTTGACAGAGGTACCCGAGGAGATTCCTGAAGAACTCTTGGAGCCTACTCTGCCAGAAGCGCCACTACCCGACGACCCCCTGCCGGACGAGCCCCCGCCGCCGCCATTTGACCCGGCAGTGCAGGCTGCATTCAAGAGCGATCTGAGTCATTTTTTGTCTACGGGTGCCAGTAACTCAGCGGGGACTTCTTCTAACTTTGACAACACAGATCAATGGCCAATTCTCCCTTCTATGATCGATAGTAGGATCGGTGACCAAGCTGCATTTTTTACGCCTGATAGCATTGCTGACGGCACCTATCAGGCTTACCCTGGGGTCGAATTCAAATATATCGGTCGAAATTTTGACCTGGTTTCTAGCGAAGGGCTCGGGCCTGCCGTTCAAGCCAGCGGTCTATCTTTTGAACAGATAGATACGTATGGGGGGAGTACCTTATATGTGGTGATATCTCCAGAAGGTAACCCAATGAACTACATTTCCCTGGTCGATATGAAAGGATCCACTGCGGTATTTGTGTGGCCAGATGACCCCAGACAGGGCTGAGCTGATGTTTGAAGCAGGATTCAGTCAGCGTATAACCACTCCACTCCAGATAACACTGCCCCGTTTATGAATGTCTTAAAATCAATCCATCCTATTTTTTTGTTAGCGTTGGGGCTGCATGCAGCATTCTTAATGATCCCGCTCTCAGGCTCATCCGATCAGGTGATTCCCCCGCCTGACCCCGAGGGTGAGACCATCTCAGTCACCCGCATCACACCCGAAGCAGAAGCGACAAAGCCTGCTACTGTCAAACAACCGGCGACTTCAACGGCAACTCCAGCAGTCGTAGTGGCACGGCCAGCACCGACTCAGCCTGCTAAGACTGCACGACAACCTGCCACTACGACTCGGTCAGCAGCAGCAGCACAAGGCGATCGGGCGACAGACAGGGCTGACAGCGCTAACCCAGGGCGTGAAAATCGTGCTGCTGCTGACCGCCGCTCAGATGATGATGAGCTTCCTAACCTTGACAGCACTCCGTCAACGCCGTCTTCTGGAGAGCGCCCCGCCGTAAATACCCCCTCGCCTGCGGCGGTGACTCAAGCGCCCCTGACGCTGGCAGCACTGGCTGAAAAAGCAAAGGGTGACGTCACCGATGCTCTGAAAGCCCGGCTGGCCTGGTTTGCCCAGCTTTATGGCTACCGGGTCGAGCAAACTACTGACGAGACCGAAGCGGCCGCATTGACGGCTTGGCTCGGTAGTCTTCGCGATCGCACAGGTATCACCGACCTCACCCCCCAAGCCTTAGAAAAAACGATCCAGGTTCCTTACCCGCTTGAGCGGGAAGACTCCCTACGCTACCAGACTGACTTTGTCGCTTGCCTGAAAGAAGCGCCTAAGCCGGCCCTAATCGGCATTGCTTTTGACCAGGCGGGTGCGATCGCGGCAGACCCTGTCATTCTGCGAGGAACCGGCTACGAATTTCTAAACCAGGAAGCCCTCGAACGCGCCAAGCAATACGACGGTTTTCCCCCAGAAAAAGCACAGCAAGCTTACACCATTGATATCAAAATTGACCAAGACAGCGAGCGCTGTCCCCTCTTGCCGGTGGCAGAGATTGCGGAAGGGGAGTAGACATGCAGATCAAACTGTTGTCCGATCTGTCAAAATCTCATAGCCCTCAGCTGTGACCAGTACCGTATGCTCAAACTGGGCTGACAAAGAGCGATCTACCGTGACCACGGTCCAGCGATCGCGAAGGGTACGGGTGTGGCGAGAGCCGGCATTCACAATCGGCTCGATCGCCAAGGTCATACCTGGCTTAAGCGTGACATTGGGCAATTCTTGGGTGCGAAAGTTAAATACTGAGGGCGGTTCGTGCAAATTTCGACCCACCCCGTGGCCGGTAAATTCTTCGACGACGGCGTAATTGCTCGCTTTGACAACGTCTTCAATCGCACCCGCGATATCCAGCAGCCCGTTGCCTGGCTTGACTTGTTCAATCCCAGCGTAGAGTGCCGCCTCAGCCACTCGGATTAAATCCTGAGCCTGCTCGCTAGCCCGTCCTACCGCAATCGTAATGCACGAATCACCATGAAATCCCTCGTAGTATGCGCCCGTATCAACCTTTAAAACATCCCCTTTGTGAATGACTTTGCGCCTACGTGGAATGCCATGAACCACTTCATCATTGATGCAGGCACAAATCGATGCTGGAAAGCCATGATATCCCTTAAAGCTGGGGGTCGCCCCCAGATCACGAATCCGTCGTTCAGCATGATCGTCTAAGTCTGCGGTGGTCATACCCGGTTCGACAATTTCGGAAACCTCTTTGAGCACCGTCGCCACAATTTTGGCAGCCGAGCGCATCGTCTCAATTTCTGGCTCAGACTTAAGTTCGATTCCCTGGCTGCGGCGTGGCCCCACCATCACCGGACGAAACACCGCACGCGATAGCAGATTTGTTAAGACGTTCATAGATTCTGTGGCACAAGAACTGGGCTTTGAGGGGGTTTCCTTAAATCGAGCATGCCTGACTGGGTTCTTAGGTTCTGGGTTTTTAGGTTCTAAGGCATGAAGTCGTTTTAAGTTCTCAATTTTGAGTCCTAAGGGTTAGGTTTGCTGAGGTTACCTATCTAGTATGAAGGATGGCGGTGTCGGTGTTGAAATTTATTTCTGAATATCTGGTCTTTTGGCATCAAGTTGGCGTATTATAGTAGACCGTGTGCTTTTCAGGGATTATGAACGCTGAAGCAATTATCCGTGCCATAGAGGCGGAGCAACTAAAAGACGATCTTCCCGACATCTACGTCGGGGATACGGTTCGGGTCGGTGTCCGAATTAAGGAAGGCGGCAAAGAGCGCGTCCAGCCCTACGAGGGTACCGTAATTGCCAAGCGCAATGGCGGTATTAATGAGACAATTACCGTACGTCGCATTTTCCAAGGGGTGGGTGTGGAGCGCGTATTTTTGCTCCATGCCCCGCGGGTGGCCAACATCAAAATTGTCCGCCGGGGTAAAGCGCGTCGCGCCAAGCTATATTACTTGCGCGATCGAGTCGGCAAGGCAACTCGCTTGAAACAGCGTTTTGACCGCCCGCTTTAAAGGTCAAGGGTCGTGCGTCCTTAGTTCAGTTGGTAGAACGTCGGTCTCCAAAACCGAATGTCGGGGGTTCGAGTCCTCCAGGGCGCGCTGTATCATCCAGAGCGATTCTATTCAAGGTGCCAACTCAGTGCTCAACTGGTTCGAGCGCTTGACCGTTAGAAGGTTTGAGTTTTGGTAACACGCTTTGGGTAGAGTCGTTTCTAGGGTGACCAAAGTGGTCTGAATCGGTCGTCAGATTTGACTCAGCCGGTTTGACTCCGTAGGTTTGGTGCGATGGGGCTATGCCTCAGTCGGGCTGACGCTCAATAGGGCATTAAGGAAGCGAGTAACGTGGTCAAAAAAGAAGCTAAGCAAGAGACCCCGGCAAAGTCTAAAGATGCAGATGCATCTGATAGCTTTAGTGCAGGTGAGTTTGTCCAGGGCACTCGAGAAGAACTCAGTAAAGTTGTCTGGCCAACCCGTCAGCAGCTTTTTAGCGAGTCAGCTGCCGTCATTTTGATGGTGAGTCTGTCTGCGGCTTTAATTTATCTGGTTGATAAACTGTTTGGTTGGGCTTCTAGGCAGGTTTTCTGATATGACTTATGCATCGGACGATCCCAGTTACGAAGCATCTAGCAATACGAGCGAGCCAAAACCAGTCAGGCCACGTTGGTATGCGGTGCAGGTTGCCTCAGGTTGCGAAAAGCGGGTCAAGCTTAACCTTGAGCAGCGCATTAAGACCTTAGATGTGGCGAACCGTGTCCAAAGCATCGAAATTCCTCAGACCCCTGCTGTCAAGCTACGCAAAGATGGGTCTCGTCAAAGCATCGACGAAAAGGTCTTTCCTGGCTATGTCTTGATCAAGATGCAGTTAGATGATGAAGTTTGGCAGGTGGTTAAAAACACCCCCCACGTTATTAATTTTGTGGGAGCTGAGCAGCGTCGCAGCACGGGTCGAGGCCGAGGGCACGTTAAGCCGATGCCGCTGAGTGCTGCCGAGGTAGACCGTATCTTTAAGCAGACCCAAGAGCAGGCCCCCGTTGTCAAAGTTGACCTGGACTCTGGAGATAAGATTTTGGTGCTGTCAGGTCCCTTCAAAGACTTCAGCGGTGAGGTCATTGAA
The DNA here is from genome assembly GCA_039815385.1 of Cyanobacteria bacterium P01_A01_bin.114. Taxonomy (GTDB): domain Bacteria; phylum Cyanobacteriota; class Cyanobacteriia; order Phormidesmidales; family Phormidesmidaceae; genus SIO4C1. The sequence goes on along the minus strand of JBCBZL010000052.1, from coordinate 6,342 downwards.
GTCAGCCCAGAACGAAGCAAGCTCAAGGCGCTACTGTCTATTTTTGGCCGAGACACGCCTGTGGAGCTGGAATTCAATCAAGTGCAAAAAGAGAGTTAATCAATGGCGAAGAAGGTTGTTGCAATTATCAAGCTGGCGATCCCCGCTGGCAAGGCTAACCCGGCCCCGCCCATTGGTCCTGCGCTAGGTCAGCATGGTGTTAACATCATGGCGTTTTGCAAAGAGTACAACGCTAAAACTGCTGATAAAGCTGGGCTAATTGTGCCGGTTGAAATTTCTGTCTTTGAAGACAGAAGTTTTACATTCATTCTAAAGACGCCCCCCGCGTCAGTCTTAATCAAAAAAGCTGCCAAAATTGAGAAAGGCTCAGGTCAGCCTAATCGAGAAAAGGTGGGTTCTATTACCCGGGCTCAGCTCCAAGAAATTGCTGAGGTTAAAATGCCTGACCTCAACGCCAATGACATTGAAGCTGCTATGAACATCATTGCGGGAACGGCTCGCAATATGGGCGTTAGCGTTGCTGATTAAGTTGCCGATTAAATAGCAAGTTCAAGATTTTGTTTTTTATGGGGGAGAGCCTAAAACCTCGTTTGCACCCCGAGGAGTTACAACCATGGCAAAGAAAGTTTCACGTCGCCTTAAAGAGGCTTTGGCTAAAGTCGAAGACCGGCTATACGAGCCGTTAGAAGCCCTCGCCCTGCTCAAAGAAACCGCCACGGCAAAATTTGCTGAGTCAGCAGAGGCGCATATTCGGCTGGGCATTGACCCCAAATATACAGACCAGCAGCTGCGGACCACGGTGGCTTTGCCAAAAGGTACTGGGCAAACTGTGCGCGTCGCCGTTATTGCCCGAGGTGAAAAGGTCACCGAGGCTACCGACAATGGTGCAGATCTGGCTGGGTCTGAGGATCTGATCGACGAAATCCAAAAAGGTATGATGGATTTTGACGTGCTAGTAGCCACGCCAGACATGATGCCCAAGGTGGCTAAGCTAGGTCGTCAGCTAGGGCCCCGTGGATTGATGCCCTCACCCAAGGGGGGAACCGTGACTTTTGACCTGGCTCAAGCCATCGAAGAATTTAAGGCCGGTAAACTAGAGTTTCGGGCTGATCGAACGGGCATTGTGCATGTTATGTTTGGTAAGGCCACATTCTCGCCTGATGATTTGTTGATCAATCTCAAGGCATTACAGGAGACCATTGATAGAAATCGGCCTTCCGGTGCAAAAGGCCGGTATTGGCGAAGCGTCTCGGTAGCTGCAACCATGGGACCCGCTATCAAAGTTGACTTTAGTGCGCTGAGAGATCTTAAATTAGGCGAATAATTTTTTATTGAACGGAGCGATCGCCACAGTCTATATTCTGACGACAGTCTGACAAATCAATACGCATCCAAAGACAGCAGGTGCTTTAGCTTAATATCCTGCCGAGGTTTGATAACAGTTTAAGAAATGGATTTGAGAGGTATGCCTCACAGGTACTGACTTCTAATTTGTTTCTGTTACTGAGCTTGCCTCGGCCCACTGGTCGGGGTTTGTTTTTGGGTTATGCAAAACTATCTGTCAGCCTGCTGGCATTCATCCATCAATGCTTAAAGCTTGCCCACAGTCCCCGCTTATAAGGAGGTGAATATCGAATGGGGAGAACCCTAGCCAATAAAAAAGAGCTTGTCGCTGAGCTAAAAGAGCTGCTGAGCGAAACTGAGTCTGTCTTTGTAATCGACTACAAGGGGTTAACGGTTTCCGAGATCTCCGATCTGCGTAACCGTATCCGCGAGAAGGGCGGCACTTGCAAAATTGCCAAAAACACCCTGATCAATATTGCTGTCGAGGGCGACGAAAGCTGGCAGCCGGTGCAGGAATTCTTGAAAGATACCACTGCGCTTTTGCTGACCAAAGAAGATATCGGGGGTGTTGTAAAGGAATATAAAAAATTCCAGAAAGACACCAAAAAAACCGAGCTGCGTGGCGGTGTTTTGGAAGGCAAGGCTCTTAATAAAGCCGAAGCCGAAGCCATTGCCGATCTGCCCACCAAAGAAGAGCTCTACGCCAAGATTGCAGGCGCCCTCAATGCACTGGCCGCCAAGGTCGCAATTGGTGTCAAAGAAGTTCCATCTTCTATTGCGCGTGGTATCAAGGCTTATGCCGAGAAAGAAGAGGGTTAAGGGTTAAAGGTCAGAGGTTAAAGGGGTGATTGGTGATTGGTGATTGATGATTGAGACGGTCAATAAGAGACGGTCAATAACTAATCACAAGTAACCAATAACTTTCCCTACTTAACTTTGAGCTTTTAATTTTTAACGTCTCCGAGAGTTTTTGTTTCAAGTTTGAGTATTTAAGGAGTAACGAATGTCTGCTGCAACTGATGAAATTTTGGAAAAGCTAAAGTCGCTGAGTCTTTTAGAGGCGTCTGAGCTGGTAACACAAATTGAAGAAACCTTTGGCGTGAGTGCGGCGGCTCCGGTCGGCGGCATGATGATGGCTGCCCCCGGCGCGGGTGGCGGCGGCGCTGAAGAAGTCGAAGAGAAGACTGAATTTGACGTTGTCCTCGAAGATGTGGGTGGCAGTAAAATTCCTGTCCTTAAGGTGGTTCGCGGCATCACTGGCCTGGGTCTCAAAGAGGCGAAGGAAATGGTTGAGTCTGCACCCAAGGCGATTCAAGAAGGGGTCAACAAAGAGACCGCTGAGGAGTCTAAGAAGAAGCTGGAAGAAGCGGGCGCTAAGGTCAGCATCAAGTAGCCTTTTCTCCATCCTAATGCCCTCTCCGTCAGAGAGAGGAGTTTCTCAAAGCCCCGGCCTTTTATAGGTCGGGGCTTTGAAGCGTTTTTCGAGCAGTCTTGGCGATATCAGCGATTGTCTCGGTAGTGGGCGTCGCGGTCTCGTTAGTGGCTTTAGCAGACAGCCACAGTAAATACTCAATATTGCCAGCGGGGCCAACCAGGGGTGACCAGGTTAAACCGCGATACTGCCAGCCTAGGTGCTGAGACATGTTGAGTACCGTTTCTATTGCCTCAGTATGGTGGCGCGGATCGCGGACAACGCCTTTTTTGCCGATTTTGTCGCGCCCGACTTCAAATTGGGGTTTGATCAGCAAAATCGCTTCTCGCGGGGGGGCTAATAGCGCCCAAAAGGCAGGCAACACTTTGGTTAAGGAAATAAATGAAACATCCATTACCCCGAGATCGGGGTGAGGCTGCGTTTCAGAATACAGGTCTGACTGGGTGAGATGGCGAATATTGGTGCGTTCTTTGAGAACGACGCGGGGATCTTGGCGTAGTTTCCAGGCGACCTGGCCATAGCCGACATCGACGCCGTAAACCTGACGAGCCCCCGCCTGTAGGAGACAGTCTGTAAAGCCACCGGTAGAAATACCGCCGTCGAGGCAGATGCGATCGCACACTTCTACCCCAAACACCTCCAGTGCCTTGGCTAGCTTCTCACCTCCGCGAGACACAAACCGCGACTTTTGTTTGACCAAAACCGTCGCATCGGGCTTGATTAACGTACCGGGCTTGTCAATCACCACCTGATTGACCTGGACCTCGCCAGCCCGAATCACCCGCTGGGCCAGCTGTCGCGATTCACATAGCCCGCTTTCAACCAGATACATATCGAGGCGTTGCTTAGCCATGGGAAGGTTTGCCCTCAGTCACCGGATGGCTCTCTAGAAATTTGAGCACATCATCACACCAGGTTAGCCAAGCTTCTTCGTCGGCAATGCCGCGCTTGAGCGTGAGGTATTTAAACTGCACTTCAATGGGGGTGTTCTCTCCTGTGCAATGCTTTTCCTTCATTGCACGATATTCCGCCAGCTTGGCCTGGTGTAGTTTTTGACGGTGATGCAGTTCTTTGAGCAACAGCTTGTGGGGCATCCTGTAGCCGATCATCACTTTAACCAGCAAATCTTCTCGAATCTGGGTGGGCTCGGTGGGCTCTGCATACCACCGCATGAGCTCATTCCAGCCCTGGTCAGTAATGCGGTAGATCTTCTTATCTGGCTTACCCGCCTGGGGGATTTTCTCAAAATCAACCCAGCCCTGCTTTTCCATTTTTGACAGCTCGCGATAGACCTGCTGCTGAGTCGCCTTCCAATAGCAGCTCAGGTCTTCATCAAACCGCTTGCTGATGTCGTAACCGCTGTCTGGCTGCTGAACCAACAGCGCCAGGATGGTATGGGCTAAAGCCATGAATTTTTAACTTCAATTGACATATCCAACATGTTGAGTATACCCTAAATAAGCATAGTCAACATGTTGAATATAAAAATGTTGTATATCATCCATCCTCTTCTACAGATGTTCAGCCACCAGCGGGAAAAAGATGAAACTTTCTACTAGAAAACAGAGTAGATTTTGCGCGAAATATGGTCCATGGGCTGTCGTCTCTGGCGCTTCTTCTGGTATCGGGCGAGAGATATCACTTTGTCTCGCAAAGGCCGGGCTGAATCTTGTTTTGATTGCCCGTAGCCGAAATAGTATCCATTTATCGGTCACTAAACTATGAACTCAGAGACTTCATCCAGGGGGCATCGAACGACTGGGGTCGGGCCAGCTGTGAGGGCTGAGGCTGATCTATCGGCCTCAGCCGGTAGTGCGCTTGCAGGCGCATTAGTCATGCCATCCAAACGAAAACTGCATTGGTATGGCCTATTGTTCGTGATGCTGATCGGGGGAGCCGTTTTTGCGATCGCACGCGCCAAGGGGACTGATACCCCTGAAGTCGCTCTCCCCCCAATCCTCCCTGTCAAAACCCAGACCCTGGAGTCTGTCGACGCCTACCGCATAAACCGCACCTACACAGGTGAGATCGTGGCCCAACGCAGCAGCGATCTGGGGTTTGAGCAACCCGGCACGCTGGTCGAAATTCGGGTTGACGAAGGCGACTGGGTAGACGCGGGTACGCCGCTTGCTCGATTAGACATCCGCAGTTTGCAGGCCCAGCGTCAGCAGATAGAAGCCCAGCGACGTCAAGCGCTGGCCCGGTTTCAAGAACTCCAACAAGGCCCTCGGGCAGAAGATATCGCCGCCGCCCAGGCTGCTGTGCAAGACCTCCAGGCGCAGGTAGAATTGGCCCGGCTACAGCAGCAGCGCCGCGAAAATCTTTACGCCCAAGGGGCGATTTCCCGCGAAGAACTCGATGAAAGGGCCTTCTCAGCAGATGCCCTGGCCAATCGCTTGCAGCAGGCCCAAAGCCAGTTAGAAGAGCTACAGACAGGCACTCGGGTCGAACAGATCACCGCCCAAGATGCCCAGGTTGAGCAATTTGACGCCAGCCTGCAAGGCATTGACGTATCGCTCTCAAAAAGTACCCTTTACGCCCCTTTCAGCGGACGGGTTGCTAAGCGCCTGGTCGATGAAGGCGTCGTCATCGGCCCCGGTCAGACCGTATTGCGCCTGGTCGAAGGCAGTACCCTCGAAGCTCGGATTGGCGTCCCTGCCAACGTCGCTAACCGTCTCACCCTGAATACCCCCCAGTCAATCCAGGTCAACAATCGCGTTTACCCCGCTACCGTCACGGCGCTGCTGCCTGAGCTAGACAGCACCAGCCAAACGGTCACCGTGGTACTCACGCTAGAAAACGCCGCCGAGCCCACCATCGGAGCCACTGCTCGCCTTGCCCTCGAAGAAACTCAGCCTGAAGCCGGTTACTGGCTACCGACCAACGCCCTAATCGAAGGCGAGCGCGGGCTGTGGACGGCCTATGTCTTAGATGAGCTAGATTCAGCAACTCCCGCCGCAGCAACCCCCGCCGACACCCACAAAGTCGCCCGCCGCGATGTTGAGGTGCTCTATACCGAAGGCGATCGCACCTTTGTAAGAGGCATGCTGCAACCAGGCGAGACCGTGATTACCAGCGGCATTCATCGAATCGTGCCGGGGCAACGGGTAAAGGCGACAGCGCCTTAAACCTGAACGGGGCCATTTTTCATAAGGTAGGTGTCTCGCCTGCACAGCGCAAGCAGAACGGATTAACCGCTCCCGATATCGCAGGGCAACCACAAGGGATTGCCCCTACGGGTTACCAATATCCTTCGCCTTTCGCCCTATCGGGCATGGCTAAAGCCTTCGGCATAGCTTCGCGAACGCTAACGCCTTTCCCCTTCTCCCCCGTACAGGCGTTGCATTGCAACGCCTGTACCCTATAGCCCAAGGGGCATGGCTTCGCTAACGCCTTTCCCCTTTCGCCCTTCGCCCTTCGCCTTTCCCCTTCTCCCCTTTACAGGCGTTGCATGCAACGCCCCTACCCTTCGCCTTTCGCCCTTCGCCCTTCGCCCTTCCGACTACTTCCCCCAATCAACCCGATAGATCCCTTCTGACCCATCCACAACTCGAACCCGAAAGGCT
>JBCBZL010000154.1:0-11011 GCA_039815385.1 Cyanobacteria bacterium P01_A01_bin.114 | reverse complement strand
CTGGGTCACCCGCACCCCTATATCCCACCCAATGATCGCAAGAACCCCCACCATGAGAGGGGCCACCCAATTCGCAGAGACCAGCTGCTTAGGCTGAGATCCTGCATTGGGTGTTACTGACTTGCCGTTGTGGTTCACCCCGTCAGCAGCGCCATTGGCCGTATCAGCAGGCGACTTTAAATAAGACATGCTAGTGCGGAGCAGCTATAGTATCAGGCAGTTTGGTATCAGGCAGTTTGGTCTCGGGCAAATTGGTCTTAGACAGCTGTTGCAAAATCGCTCGGCAGTACTGATTAAACCGGGGTGACGTGCGAAAGTCATCCGTACGAGGATAGGGCTCATCAATAGGCACATCGGCAACCACCCGCCCTGGACGGGCTGCCATCACCACCACCCGTGACGACAAGAACACCGCTTCAAAAATATTGTGGGTGACAAACAGCACGGTCCAGTGCTTTTGCTCCCACAGATGCAGCAAATCGCTATTTAAGTGGCTGCGGGTCATCTCATCTAGGGCTCCAAAGGGCTCATCCATCAGCAGCACATTGGGCTTAGTCACCAGCGCCCGCGCAATCGACACCCGCATTTTCATCCCACCGGATAGCTGACGCGGGTAGCTCTTTTCAAACCCTTGCAAATCAACCATATTCAGCGCCTCTTGGATCTCGGCGCGGGCAGCGCGCAAAGACCGCCCTTTGAGCTTGAGCGGCAGATAAACGTTATCGACAACGCTGGCCCACGGCATCAGTGCCGCATCTTGGAAGACAAATGCCAGGTTTCGCTGCTCTGTCGGTATCCCCCAGTCGGTGTCTCCGGCAGTGGGCTGACCCAACCCAGCCACCAGCTTGAGAACCGTGCTTTTGCCGCAGCCCGACGGCCCGACTAAGCTAACAAATTCTCCAGGCTGGACAGCTAAATCAACGCCCCGCAGGGCAACGGTGCCGTTGGCATAAACTTTATCAAGCTGGCTCAGCGTCAGCAGCGGCGATTTTGGCATAAACAAGCGGTTTAGGCATCAATTTGAGCGCAGACTTTATTTGGCATGCAGGCTCTATATAGATTAACGGTTTTCGACTCAGGGCGATGTCTACGAGTTTACGGAATGTAGACTAAAGGCAATGACCCAGGCGAAACCATGAGCCCTGTCCGCGCCGATCAAATTACGAATATTCGGCTGCCGCTGCCAGAGATTGCTGAATTTTGCGATCGCTGGTCGGTCGCCGAGTTTGCCCTATTCGGCTCAGTCCTGCGCGACGACTTTCGCTCCGACAGTGATATCGACGTCTTGGTCGATTTGGATCGGGAACGACACCACACCTTGATCGATTTAGTAGATATGCAAGCAGACCTTGAAGTCATCTTTGGTCGAAAGGTAGATATCGTCACCCGCCGTGGTATTGAACACAGCCTGAACTACCTGCGACGTGACTCCATTTTATCTTCGGCGGTTTTGGTTTATCGCTTGGAGCGAGCAGCATGAGCTTAGAGCGTGATAAAACCTCACTCTTGGACATTATCAACTCTATGCAAGTTGCCATAAGCTATGTCTTGGGCAAAACCAAAACAGACTTTTTGTCTGATATTCAGTGTCAAGATGCGGTCACTCGACGGGTAGAAATTTTTGGGGAAGCGGCTTTCCAAGCCATGAATGAATCGTAGTGATCTAGACGCTATGTCGGGAATTTATATCAGTTCTGACGAAGTTCTTTGCAGATTTGAGGTTTGGTATGAGCATCAAGAAAGCCTGTCTGTCTCTTGTGGTCTTAGGTTCGGTAGCCTGTAGTCCCTCGTCCACGACGACTGAGCCAGCATTACCCCTTGCGGTTGAAAAATCGACTGCGCCTATTTCATCCCAGCCAACTGATTCAGCCCAACCGACTGGTTCAGCCCAACCGACTGAACCTTCCATCAGCCCCAAGCAAGTAGGCTGGGATCCGGCTGATAACGACCCCGAGAAATGCTTTGTCATGCTGGCTTATGACCCTGAAGACACGTCGGTCAATCTGCGTGATCAACCTGACGGCAATATTCTGACCAGTTTGCCCAACCTCACCCCGTTGAACACAGAAGGCCCCGCCGGAATTGAGCCCGGTTGGAACTATGTCTATGCCGTGGATCAAGATCGGTGGGGCTACATTTGGCAAGATCTGATCCGCCTGACCTACTACCAGGTTGAAGACCCTCAAGACACCTATGCCAACCTGCGTCAGACTCCCAATGGCCCAGTCATCGATACGCTGGCGAATGGGACCGAAGTGCGCTTTATGGGTACAGACGGTACCTGGACCCAGGTGGAACTTGCCAGTGGTCAGGTCGGATATGTGGCGACGTCATTGCTGATGCCCCCAAACTGTTTCTAATCCATATTCAGTTTGAAAACTTAAGTTTTCCCTTAGGGCTTTCTGGATGTGGCCAAGGTTTAAGTGAGTGGGTTTAACTAGAGCATTAGCCAGCTAAATACTTGCTGAGCCGTTAGCGTTAAATCGAGGTCATCCAGCATTGGCAGAGTCGCATCGCCTCTAAAGATTTTGACTCGTTGCTCTCTAAAAACCGCCAAAATGCTTTCCTCTTCTGGGTCGAGCAGCCAGCATAACGCTGTCCCATGCTCCGAGCAGTGTAGCAAATTACCTAGGACCCGGGTTTCACTCTGACCAGAGGAGAGGATTTCAATGGTCCAATCTGGATGGATCGTAAGCCAGAATTTGATGCTCGTAGGAAGGCGATTTTGGGACTAGCGGCGATAGACGCCCGCAGGGCGCGTTCGAGCAACAAACCCAGCGGGCAGTGCTGTCAGAGACGCAGCTTGCTCAAGAAAAAGAGCGAGCAGCCAAATGGTCTGCTCGCCTCAGAGAATAGGGAGTCGATCCTGAGGCTATCTAACGTTGGAGTTAGCTTTGGTAATACTCTGCGCCTTTGTTCACAAACTCAAGCGTGTAGGCCTGCTTAAAATCGACGGACGCATCATACACGCCTGCCTCGGCCATCGAGTCAAAAAACGACTGCCAGCGCTCGTCAGTCATTGCCCCAATGCCATCGGTTTCCGCAGCGCCTGAGACCACAATGCCGTACTCCTGCATTTTCTCAATCCCGTAGGCGATTTGCTCGTCGGTCATCTCGGGGTTAGCTTCTTTGATTAACTCGTTGCCCGGCTCTGGGTTCTCAAGGTAGCTGTACCAGCCTTTGATCGACGCATCGACAAATCGCTGTACCAGATCTGGGTCTTGCTCTACCAGCTCTTTGCGGGTTTCGATGGTGGTGGAATACGGGTCGTAGCCGTAGTCTGCTAGTAAGAACACCACAGGCTCAAAGCCACCTTCTTTTTGAATGGACAGGGGCTCAGAGCTAAGATAGCCCTGCTGGGCCGAGGCTTTATCTTGCAAAAACGGGCCGGGGTTGAAGTTGTAGTTGCGCTTCATGTCTTCGCTGAAGTCATACTTAGCAGCGAGAAACGGCCAGTAGGTGACATTTGCCGCCTTAGAGATGAAGATAGGTTGGCCTTTGAGGTCGGCCAGGTCTGTAATGCCCTGATCGGGGTGAGCCACAATCACCTGGGGGTCTTTCTGGAACATGGCCGCCACGGTTATTTTAGGGATATCTTCGACCACGGCGTTGATGGCGTCGGCAGTGTAGCCCATAAAGAAATCAACCGCGCCCCCCATGAGCAGCTGGGTGCCATTGACCTGAGGCCCGCCCATCTGAATCGTGACGTCTAAGCCATGATCGGCGTATATGCCAGTGGCGACGGCTTGATAAAAGCCACCATGCTCGGCCTGGGCATACCAGTTGGTGCCGTAGGTAACCTGGGTGAGTTCGCCCGTGGCGGCAGATTCTGAAATCTCGACTTCTGAGCTATTAGCGATCTCTTCGGGGCCGGTGGTTTGACCGGTACAGGCAGCTAGAACCCCGGTGCCCACTGCGAATGAACCGTATTGGATAAACTGACGACGACCCAGTCTAGACATAGTTTTCACCTCATTATTTAAACATCGTACGGGGCAATCGGTTAACCCCCCCCGCCCACTAGCCACTCCATCACCTGATGCCCTAATCTCACGTCGCTCAGCCGGTCAATCTCCCGAATCCCCGTAGGACTGGTCACATTCACCTCTGTTAGGTAGCCACCAATCACGTCGATACCGACAAAGATTAGGCCATCTCGCCGGAGGGTGGGGGCAAGTTCGTTACAAATTTCGCGATCGCGATCCGTAATCCCCACTTTATCAACCCGGCCTCCTACGGCCATATTGCCGCGAAACTCTTTCCCGACGGGGATGCGATTGACCGCGCCGATGGGGTCACCGTTGAGCAAAATGATGCGCTTGTCACCGTCTTTAGCAGCGGGCAGGTAGGCCTGCACCATCACCGGTTCTTTGCCCTGCTGGGTGCTGACTTCGATCAGGGAGTTGAAGTTGCGATCGCGACTCTCCAAAAACAAAATCCCCTCACCCCCCTTACCGCCAAGCGGCTTGAGCACAGCTGCCCCCCAGCCCTCCACAGCGTTGAGAATCACCTGCTTATCTTGAGTCACAATGCTCTCGGGGATAGCGCGCTTAAACTGCAGCGCATACAGCTTCTCATTAGCAGCGCGAATGCCGCTGGGAGAGTTGATGACACGGGTTTTGGCAGGGTCAATATAGTCCAGGATGTAGGTAGCGTAGAGATAGGGAACGGTCACGGGCGGATCGGTGCGCATAAACACCGCATCCATCTCATCCAGAGGTCGCCATACGCGCTCACCGAGCGTAAACCAATCGGGTTGGGCGACCCAATGCCCCGCCTCGAGCGTCACGGGGGTGAGCTGTACCGGCTGTAGCCAGGCAAAGGCCCGGCTGCGATCGATGCCCAGCTGGGGGGCTGCTGTGATCCAAACATCGTGACCGAGCTGATGGGCAGCTTCCATCAGGGCGACGCTAGTATCGTGGGTAGGGTCGAGCTGGGTAATTGGGTCGATGATAAAGGCGAGTTTCACAAGATTACGGCGTTATGAAAAGAGCAAGCACAAACTTGATCTTGACATACTGCTCTACCTTTAGGTCTACCTTTCTTGAGGCCTTTCTTAAGGCCTATTCTTATGGGGATATCGACGGGCTAGAGCCCCCTTAAAGTCCTCCTTGTAATCCTTACATAGCCGCTGCGGAAGCCTCAGGGGCTGCATCGGGTTTGAGATCAGCCCAGTAGCGCTCGGCCATGCGATCGCAGTAGGCCACAATGTTATTAAGCCCCTTGGCATACTCTGTCAGCGGTGAGGCGAGCAGCGGTATTTTCAGCAGATTGGCCGTAAAGCCATAGCCCGTCGCATCCAAGCTGGTGGGGCGATCGCCCATCAAAAATGGCTTATCCGCCAGTAAGTCGCTAACTGCTTGCAAATTTCGAATGCCCATACCGTAGATATCCTCGCGGCTATGGCGACTGACCCCCTGGCCGTGGAGGTCTCTCAGAACCTGTCGCCGCACTAACATCGGAACCACGCTATTTAAGACTGGCGGCAGGTCTTTAAAGTAAGCCTGACGAATTATCTGCCAGGAACTGTCTTCAACCCAGCGGCTGTAGACCATTACCCAGTAAAGATGTTCCTCCATCAGCCGCCGAAAGGCAAGAACTGTGGCGCGTTCTTGAACGCTGAGATGACCATCCAGCGGATCGCCATAGGTAGCCTTGAGATAGTCAATAATGAGTCCAGAATCCGCAATCGTGCGGCCCTGATCTTGGATATAGGGCAGCTTGCCCTTCGGAGATTTGCGCACATCGGCATCTGGCGCGAGTTGATAGGGCAAATCCGCCATTCTCAGATAAGTTTCAAGCTTGAGGCAAAAGGGGCTAACATTGCGTATCCCCAGACCTGATGGGTATTGATAAAGCGTAATCATGAGCCGATACCTAAATCAACGCTCCTAAGCTAGAGCAAATATTCTCTATAGGCAGCCCTTCTTCAGATTTTCTAAAAAAAAACGACAGACTCGAAAATCTGCCGCAGGAGAGCTGTTATTTAGGAGATTTAGTCGCAGGCAATCAACCTTAGACATCAAAGCGCCTCAATGATGCTAAATCTTGCCGATGAGGAAACCGTTGAGCAATTTGACCCTTTGCAATTTGGCCATTTTTTTAATATGGCCATGATTAATTGGTAGATGCACTTTGGTTGGTAGATGCTCCTGGGTCCTGTCTCAGCAAAGACTGAGTCAATGTCGTGTCCTTTGATGTGTTGAGTATGTCAGCTCCACGGAGGTATATGACAGTTTAGTGTGACAGTTTCCCACCCGTTACCCACTACTCGCTACCCCCTTTCGCATTTCCCCTTCGCCCTTCGTCGCCCCGTACAGGCGTTGCATGCAACGCCCCTACCGCCCTTTACCCTTCCAACAGTCCACGCTCCCGCATACAGCTCAACAGCCAATTTGCCATCGTGGCCCGACGGGTTAACCTCGGCACCAGCTGATCGACGCTGTAGCCTTTAAAGCCCAGATATTCTTTGAGAAGCTGCTTATTTTGCTTGGGAATCGCGCGCGTTAGCTGCACGGTAGCGGGGCGACTTTCGATAAAATTGGGCGGGGTTGGGTACTTTTCTCGCCAGCGCTCGTCAGTTGACTTAGCCTCCCACCGATCGCTAGCGGCATTGTAGCCATAGCCAAGTGTGCTCCAAACCAGCTGGTTGACCGTGTCATCCTTTAGCTCGTCATTCAGAATGGCCCAGATAGTTGCCGTATTTAAGAGGGGTAGCTCAGCCATAGTACGCTTGGAGTCAATTAGAAAAATATGAGCCGTAGATACTCGTGTGGATATTGAGTGGATATTCAAAAGATCTACCATACCCTGGCCAATCCGCCACAGGACTTAGGGGTGGGCATCCGTCAGCTGCGGCCCCGGTTTCACCTCAATTGGTTCGAGACCCTACCCTCTACCAATACCCACCTTTGGCAAATGGCAGCGGCGGGCGCGGCCTCGGGCACGGTGGTGATGGCTCAACGCCAGTCCAGCGGCAAAGGGCAGTGGGGGCGACACTGGCAGTCCGACGCGGGAGGGCTTTATCTTTCCCTTCTGCTAGAACCCAACTGGCCTATTCAAATAGCGTCACAGCTTACCCTGTGCAGTGCCTGGGGGGTTGCGATCGCGCTAAATACCCTAGGCATACCCGTAAAAATCAAGTGGCCCAATGACTTAGTCGTACAGGGGCAAAAGCTTGGTGGCCTGCTGACTGAAACTAAAGTCGAAGCAAAGACGGTGACGCAGGCTGTCATTGGTCTAGGGATCAATTGGCAGAACTCAGTCCCCTCCACTGGGATTACCCTGTACCAAATTCTCGAAAAGCGGCCCGTTAAAGCGCTAACATGTCTTGAGGATTTGACTACGATTGTACTTCGAGGACTATGGCAAGGTCTCTGCTATCGTCAGCAAGTTGGGGCCAAGGCTTTTATGAAAAACTACCAAACTTTGCTGATGCATCAAGGTCAGTTTGTAAGCCTAGAGGGGCACACTGGCACCATTGTCGGGGTTTCTGAAGCTGGGCAGCTGCAGGTGCAGCTGCACTCAGATCACACCGCCGGGATTGCTCAGCTCATATCCTTACAACCAGGCGAGATTTCCCTGGGCTACAATGGCCTTGAACTAGACAGTTCAGTTTAAATGCTCAAGCTGATTGGTTCAGTTCGATTGAGCGCCAGAGGGCTCAGCTTAGCCAGATGCCAGTTAGTTTAGTTTGATTTAATCGGTTTCATTTAAGACGTAATCACATCAAAGCCACAACAGACTATGGATGCTTCTACAGAAAACGCTAGACACGCTGCTCAAAAGCATTTGCTTTGGGTAACCCGGTTAGGCATGTTGGGGTGTCTAAGTCTGATGGGCGCACAGCAGGTATGGGCACAAACTGAGCTTGATATCGCGCCCCCTACGGCTCCGGCTGTCGCTCCGTCTATAGATTTGGCCCCGGCCGCGCCGCCCCCGGCTGCGATCGAGCCCGCACCCATAGTTGCGCCTGAGCCCATTGCGCCAGTCGCCCCGGCCCCTGAGCCCGCGCCCACAGCGACTACGCCTGAATCGGCTGTGCCATCGGCCTCCGAGCCTGCCCCTGTGCCTGACACAATTGCGCTGCCTGAGCCTATTGAGCCGGCCGCTGAGGGGGTCAGGTCTGATTCAGCAGGGTCTGACTCAGTTGATCCAGCTTCTAGTCCGACGGCAGGGGCCTCACCAGCCGACTACGGCAATGTTCTCATCGATACAACCGATTACAGTGTGGGGGCGACCGCAAACCCCAATACGCCCAGCGTGGTGATTTCAGAGCGCTCGACCGGCTGTAAGTTTATGCTCCAGCAGGGGCAGTCTGTCCCCAGCAATGCCTGTAACCGCTCAGCGCCCCAGCCGGTTGCAGCCGGGGGCGGGCCTAGATTTTCCTCCAATGTGTCGGCCAACGGGTTTCGAGTTGGGCCGGTAAGCGTGAGTTCTTCCGGGGTTCGCATCTCAGGGGTCACTTCAGCGGCTAGTCGAGAATACTACAACCGTCTGGCGCGCCCGCTGGTCAATCTTCAAGCAAGAGAACCGTTCCTCTTTCCGCTATCGATTCCATCTCCGATTACGTCTCTGTTTGGATGGCGGTTCCACCCCATTCACGGTGAGCAGCGTTTCCATGCGGGGACTGATTTAGGCGCTCCTGTGGGGACACCGGTCCTAGCGACTCGGGCAGGCCGTGTCCAGGTGGCAGACTTTTTGGGGGGCTACGGCTTGACGGTGATACTACGCCACGACGAAAAGGATGTTGGGACGCTAGAAAGCCGCTACGCCCACATGTCTCAGCTGATGGTACAGCCAGGAGAATGGGTCGAAAAAGGTGAAGTGGTTGGCCTGGTGGGCAGTACCGGTAATTCCACTGGCCCCCACCTGCACTTTGAACTGCGACAGCTCTCAGCGGACGGCTGGGTGGCGATCAGCCCCGATCAGATTTTGCAGTCTGCCCTGGCAAATCTGGTCAATACCCTCAACAATCCTTTGCTGGCACTAAACCCCACGGCAGCTATCCCCAACGTTGCGACCCCTAAAGGAGCCGCGCCAGCCCCTAAATCAATGGCTTTCCGCCCGGCTCAACCCAACGCAAACTAACTCAGAATCGCCATCATGGGTTTTGAATATCCCCGCACTGTGCGTTTTCACGAAACGGATGCGGCCGGGGTCGTTTACTTCGCGAATGTTTTAACGCTGTGTCACGAAGCCTATGAGGCTTCGCTCGCGTCTGCTGGCATAGACCTTCAGCAGTTCTTTGGCAATGTGAAGACGGCGGTCCCTGTGGTGCATGCAGAGGTCGATTTTCGACATCCGCTCTACTGTGGCGACCGGGTGTTGATTTTGATGCTGCCCCAGCAGGTTAGCCCAGATTCTTTTGAAGTGGCCTTCCAGTTAAAGGCCATTGCCCACCCGCTCAAAATGCTAGCAACCGCTATGACCCGTCATGTGTGCATAGAGACCTCAACTCGGCAGCGCCACTCGCTGACACCTGCGCTCGTGACCTGGCTAGCAACCTATGGCGTTGACCCTTCATAACGTTGACCCTTCAAACAAAGAGGCAAACTGCCTAAAGTCTTCATCCAGATCGCTTAGCTGTGCCCACTGCACGCCAATTTCGCTAATTTTCTCTACTAGCTGTGCGCAGGCAGGCCGTTCTGTGGCATAGTGACCCGCGTCTATCAGGATGAGGTTGCGATCGCGCGCTTCTTGAAACTGATGAAACTTGCAGTCAGAGGTCAGATACACCTCTGCCCCGGTTTTGCTGACATCCCCTAAGAAGCTGGCACCAGAGCCCCCCAGGACTGCAACCCGCCTGACGGTTTGCTGGAGGTCGGCAGCGGGGGAATAAATTAGCCTGGGCGGCATCAGCTGCGCTTGAATGGTTGCCAATAATTTTTCTAGGGAGCAGGGCTCAGGCAGGTTCCCAACGCGGCCATAGCCGAGGCCATCTTGGGTTGGCGCTACCGGCTCAGGGGTCTGCAACCTGAGGCGCTGGGCAAGAATGTCTGCGGTGCCGTCTGCGACCTGGTCAAAGTTAGTATGGGCACTGTAAACCCCAATGCCATGCAGAATGCTCAAACGCACCATATCTGAGACAGGGTGACCGACGGTCACTGACTTAAGCGGGCTAAAAATTAAGGGGTGATGCGCAAAAATTAGGTTTATGGGGGCACCCTTCTCCTTGAGCTGAATAGCCTCGTTCATGACCGCCAGGGTAGGGGTCAGGCACACCAAAACGCCTGCCTCCTGGGTCAAGACACCGGGTTCAATCTGCCAGCCGCAGTTGTCCCACTTTTCTTGCCAGGCAGGGTTAGCCCAGGCTTCAAACCAGTTGATCAGTGCTGTAATTTTCATGACATCTACTTCTCCTCAATCAAACCCAGCCTCATCCGATCCAGCCTCACCTAGTCCAGCAGCGGATGACGCAGTCCAGTCTGTGGATGAGTCTTCTCAGCTTACTGTACGGCAGCGGTGGGTCTATGCAACTGGAGCCGTGGCCGCCATCTATCTATTATTTGCCTCGATTGATGGGCTGGGGCTGGGGTTTCAATCTTTGGCCGGTCCTCAGGCAGAGTGGCTATTTGGGTTAGCGATTAATCCATTTTTAGGGCTGCTGCTCGGGATCTTAACTACCGCGATGGTGCAGTCGTCGAGTATTGTGACGTCGATGCTGATTGCGGCGGTGGGCGGGGGGTTGCCGGTTGCGATCGCAATTCCCATGGTAATGGGGGCCAACATTGGCACAACCCTGACCAATACTCTGGTGAGTTTGGGCTACGTCAGCGATGATGATTCATTTCAGCGAGCGTTTGCAGCGGCCACCCTCCACGACTTTTTTAACCTGCTCAGCGTGGCCATTTTGTTTCCCCTAGAGCTGACGCTGCACCCCCTGGCTCGACTGAGTGAGCAGATACTTGCCAGGGTAAGCGATCTGCCCGGTGGTTTTGCCCTGCCGTCTCCTGCGATTTTAGTATGGCCGGTCCGCTGGGGATTTAGGGCCATCGCCCGCTATCTGCCG
>JBCBZL010000212.1:0-8856 GCA_039815385.1 Cyanobacteria bacterium P01_A01_bin.114 | reverse complement strand
GGGCGACTCAGTGAGCTGAGCAAGACACTGGCTGAGGGCGCTATCAATAACGTCATGGTTCTCTCGAAGCTCCGCCAGAGCGGCCCGATAATTTTTGACTGAAAGCATTGCATTTGTGAGTTCAAAACGACGTCTGAGCTCGATCGCCGCCCCCAATGCGATGGATAGTTTGGCATCAATGAAAGAATCAGGCAGACCCAGGTCTATGGTCTGGTTATCGGTCTCAAAGACAGTTACATGAAAATAAAACCCTCTAATCTGGGCAGTGCTTGAAGCATCTTGAGCGGGGAGACTCACCGATAGCGCCTTTTGGCATCCCCAAGCCAGAAATCTTTGAATCTTAGGACTCTCTACCAGGAGGCTATCAATCCTGGCTTTCATAAACTTCAATAGGTAGTCAGCATTGTGTAACATACCCACTACCAGCAAAAAGACCTCTCGCCAGCGCTTTTCAGTAATGTTAGAGACCAGGCTGATTAACGCCTTATGCTGTGATTTGGGATCAGAGCTGAGGGCAATCTTGCGGCTGGTAAAAAACTCGTGAAACGTTAAATGCGAAAAAGAGTAAATACCCTTAGCCCGTTCAACAATCAGACCGTGCTGAGACTCAATGGATCTTAGAATCGCCTGGCAATCGGGCTCTAAATTTTCAGAATCGATCATGCTATCGGGCAGGTTCTGAATATAGTTCCTGATTTCTTCCTCGACGTATCGCCGCTTGAAAAAATAGTCATTCCGCTCAAAGGTAGAAAATGCAATACTGCTCAGTAAATCTTCTTTGCGCTGGCGAGACATTTTCTGATAAGCTTGCGCCCGTTCGATATTACGACTAGCGTCCCATTTCTTCAGAAGCACATCCAGTCCTTCTTGATAAAGCTCTGCGCGATTAGAAGGAAAGTCGCCCGAATCTTCAAAAACCAGGCATAGTAGCGTCAGCAGCAGCGGATTAGTGGCTAGCTCTCTGAGTCTTTTATTGCTTTCTAAATGTGAAATAATTCTTTTAGCTTTGAGCGGATCCTTCTTGATACTAAACCAATTGTCAGCAAATGCCTCAACTTGTTCTTGATTAAAATCTGCGATTTCAACTTCTGTAAACCCTTCAAAAACGTAGTCTTGGGCGGCCAGCCTACAGGTAATTAAAAACCGATTTTTAGGAAATTTCTGAGAGAGCAGCCGAATTTCATTTAAAACATGATGGCTGCAAGCATCTTTAACTTCGTCCAAGCCATCTAGAAGAAAGATGACTCTGGTGTAGCCTAATAATTTGTCAATTTCTTCAAACTCTATGTGGGCATAGCTAAGCTCATCAACAATGTAGTCAATTAGACTAATCTGTTCACCCTTTTCAGAGAAATTTCTGAGTGAGACAAAAATGGGGACATACTCTTGAAAGAGTCTGTTCTGGACGCATGAAATTGCAACGTATTTCAAGAAAGTTGTTTTACCAGCACCCGGTCGGCCCAGGATCATCAGTCTGGGCGTGCGCTGGATCAGGTCAATTCCTGAAAATCTCTGCTCAGTAGAGCTCTCAAGGCCAATCGAATTAAACTCATCTGAGCAGGGATCAAAGTTTTTCATCAGCTCAGAAATAGACACGTGCCGACTGGAGTTAGGACGATCCAGAATTTTTAGCTCTGTGTAGATTTTCTTGACTTCCATTGGATAGCTCATGTCGAGCACCCTCATAGAACCGCAGCGCTCTTGAATCATCGGCTCTATCTTGGGCTTGATCTCTTTGACAGCCTGATTAACAAAATCAATGGCAATATTCAAGAAGTCAGGTGCATTTGATTTTCGATAGCGTTCTAGAAGGTCATAGACCAATGTTTGGGCTTTGCCGGGTCCGCTGCCGCCGATTTTGAACTTTTTATAAACTCCCGTCATTCGGCTGCTAAACCGATCCCTAGAGATGTTAATCTCCTTGGCAACTACGATATCTGTTTTCCTAGGGTCGGTAAACTTTGCTACAAAAGCTTCCTGCTCATAGGAGCTGAGCTTATGTTCTTCGGCGAGTTTTTCCAGGAATGGTTTGGGTAGAGAAGACATGTTCTAACACAGGGACGTCTTCTTTTTTTATATCATCGTGCCAGAGGATGTCTAGCCTCAGAAAGCACCAAAGATGTGTGCAGAAAACTGTAGTATTCCCAAACCATAAGCATTTGAGCTGATTTACTCATGTCTGTATTTCAGAATCTTGACAGATATGTCAGGCATGTCAGGGCAATGTCAGGGTGATGTAAGCCCCTATTCAACAGTTCTGTCAGAGATGAAACTGTCATCCTGTTCTCAAGCGAACTGATGAAGTGGAGATGCTTATGTGTTGCCCAAACTGGATCAAGTCTCTTGTATCGTCTTTATCTCAGGATATGGCTCAGGATATGGCTCAGGATATGGCTCAGGATATGGAAAGTGTTCCATCACCCACCACAGCCTACCTGCAAGGTACGGGTCGGGTCGAGGATCCTATCCGGATCGGCAAACCTGGCTGTATCCGGCTGCATGGGGTTTATTGGACTGCCCGCTCGGTTAGCCCATCTCGAATTCTCGCGGTTGGTGAAACCGTTTCTGTTGTAGCCCGAGCAGGCCTTACCCTGATTGTCGAACCAGCGAGCCCGTGCTGCGAGGGGCTGGGACCCTCGCCTGAGCTGCCGCCTAATAACCACGCTAATCGATCCAATCTGCGAAGGATTGCTTGAATTTATCTTGAATCTGTCTTGAATGCATAAAGCACAAAGGTAGCCATTGTGCGCCTGCGATCTCGATTAAAATCTAGCTATGTCCTCTGATCGCACTGCCAAATGCTCACAGAATTATTGATCGCTGCGGCTAGTCTGCCAATTGTGGCAGCCCAGCCTGCGCCTGCCGGATGGCAGATAAATGGCGACCGACTGGACTGTACCTACGAGGTGGCTAACTTTGTCGAGTCGGTGGCTCTAGTTGAGCAGATTGTCGCCCCGGCAGAAGCACTGGGGCACCATCCTGATATTGCGATCGCATACAACCAAGTATCTCTATCGCTCACCACCCATGATGCAGGCGGGCTTAGCGAGCTAGACTATCAGCTGGCTGAGGCAATTAGCGCGATCGCAGCCGATCAAGTCCCTCCCCTCAGCTGCATAAACCTGGACGAATAGGGCTGTGTTCTCTCTGTGATGCCCATCACCCAGTTCACTCAGCCATTCTCAGAAACGCTTTAAGGTAGTCTCAGCTAGTGATCAGAGCAATCTCAGCTGCCCCCCGCACTATAGTAATCAATCGGCCAGGGTTAAGCCTTTTCTCCCTGGACGCTTCTCACACACCTGAACCCCCGCTAGCAATAGCGGGGGCTTTTTTTGGGGAGACGCTCTGATGCTGCTTCCAAAGTGACGCTTGCGGGCCTGGTAAGCTGGGCTTAGGCCGTAATAACAGGCTTACTCCGATCCGAGTTGAGATAGAGAGTCCTGAGCGTGAATACCACTGATTTATTTGTTGAACTGATTGTGATTGGCGTGGGCGGGATCATTTGGGTGGCGATCTTGGTATTGGGCATCTTTGGCTACGACTGGGTGCCTTTTAACCAGGTGCTGTCTTTACCTTCACTGCTGCCAATTTTGGCCATTACCTATATCTTTGGCATCGTCACCGATCGGCTAGCTGATGAACTCTTCGACAAAATCTGGAAGCCCGCCCTGGCTCAGCGGGTTTATGCCAAAGACGGCGACGACTACGACGATCGTCGGTATATCTATTTGCGGTCTGAGCGATTAGCCAACCTGCTAGAATATGGCAGAAGCCGATTACGCATCTGTCGGGGTTGGACACTCAATACTCTACTGATTCTTATTAGCCTGAATCTGTTTATCCAACGGCAAGTTACTGCCTCGTCGACCAAGCTCACAATGTTTGTGTTCAGCAATGTATTTTTGATCTTACTGACCTATGGGCTTTGGTTTTCGTGGAGACAGCTAGCCCTTGCCGACTATCGCAAGGTTAAGAGACAGTCAGCCTGGCTAAAATCGCATACATCAGCTGAGAGCGACTCAGACCAATGACCTGACTATAGTGATCTGAAGTGATCTGACTATAAAGTATCTCCATCACTCAGAGACCTGCCAGAACTTCTCATGAACAGCCGCAATCTCGGACTCGACCTCGGTAATCGGTCCCCAGATTGCGATCGCTTTTTGCCCTCGCCCAAACACATCCCGGCAGGGCAAATTGAGCGTCGGATTTTCAGGATGGCTACCCGTCAGCTCGAGCAGTCGCGCCTCTGAGAGACCATAAACCAGCCGTCCGATATTCGCCCAGTATTGAGTTGCTGCGCACATCGCACAGGGTTCAACGGTGGTGTAAAGGGTGCAGTCCCACAGGTAGTCAGCACCAAAGTTGGTTGCGGCTGTACGCACCAGCACTGACTCAGCATGGTTGACCCCATCGACATTACCCTGGGCAAGCAGCACCGTTTCATGATCGGGGGCTACCAAAATAGCACCAAAGGGATGGTGCCCAAACGACTGGGCTCGAATGGCAATCTGGTTAGCATGGCGCAGGTGATCGATGATTTGAGTCGAGGTCGGATCAACAGTGGAGAAGGTAGAGGGCCAGGGTGAGCGACCAGCGAAGTTCGTCATGGTGACTGCACAGCTTAGGGACATGCGGGCAAGTAACATACCTGGTCGCAGGGCGCAAAATTTTGCTGCCTTACCATTGGGATTAGCCATTTTGGGATGTTATTTATTGGCTAATCCCTTATTACAGGTTCAGTAAATTTAATCACCGAATAGCGGGCACAGCTGCACGTATCGTAATATACACACAAAAATTAGGATGCTCAGCGCTAGACAGAACTATGGTGACCCACTTCAACCGCCGTCGATTTCTCAGATACAGCACTGCTGCTGCGGCTGGCAGCCTTTTATTGAAAGCCTGTTCGCCGGGTTCAGACCCAAACGCAACCTCAGACGCAACCTCAGACACAGCCCCAGACTCGGCGGCTGAAGCCGAAGCCGCATCAAGTCTGGCCATTGTTCTCCCTGGCACCATTACCGACGGCGGCTGGAATCAGCTCGGCTATGAGGGCGTCAAGCAGGCTGGCGATAACCTTGGCATTGAAGTGGCCTACGTTGAACAGGTCGCCAACGCAGATCAGACAGAATCTCTCGCTGACTTTGCCCGACAAGGATATTCCTTAGTGGTTGGGCACGGGGGGCAGTTTGATGCGGCGATTGAGCAGGTGGCCGCTGAGTTTCCAGATACCTTCTTTTTGGGTGTAAACGGCGACATTGCAGGGACTAACTACGGCTGTGTGCGCACTAACTACAACCAGATGCTCTACCTCAGTGGCTTAATCGGCGCAGCTATGAGTAAGACTAAGAAAATGGCCTATCTGGCGGGCATGGAGTTTAAGTCTACCCAGCAGCAGGGGGTAGCGATGGATCTGGGGGCAAAGGCGATGGACCCCAGCGCCGAGGTGGTGTCAAGCTTTGTTGGAGACTTTAACGACATTGCCAAGGCTAAAGAGTCGGCGCTGGCACTGATTGCCAGCGGAGTAGATGTGATTTTCCACAACCTTGATAACTCGGCCCCGGCAGTGTTGCAAGCATGCGAAGAGGCCGGTATTTATGCCTTTGGTAACAATATTGACCAGTTTGAGCTTGCCCCTGAGGCGATCTTAACCAGCGCCATTCAAGACATTGGGGGGGCGATCACCTCTGTCGCTGAGCTGGCCGTCACCGGGGAGATCGAAGGCAAAAAGTATGTGATCGGGCTGGAGACCCCCGAACTGGTTCGCTTTGGCACCTTCAACGAAGCGGTGCCCCAGGCTATACGAGAGCAGGTCGAGGCGGTCTCTGCCGACATGGTGGCGGGTAAAATCACCTTTGAAGAGACAGAAGCAAACGGCAAGGCTGCGGTTCGCGTTGTCACCTCATGAGCGCTCACGAGATGGGTGCGCATGGGAAGGGCGATCTGCGTCTGGTGGGCATTACTAAAAGATTTGGCAGCGCTACAGCCAATGACAACATCAGTCTAACGGTTCAAGCCGGTTCTATTCACGGCCTGCTAGGAGAGAACGGAGCGGGTAAATCAACGCTGATGAATATTCTCTCGGGTCTATATCAGCCAGATGCGGGGCAGATTTTTTTAGGTGAAAATCCGATTCACATTAAGACGCCCGCCGATGCGATTCGCTATGGGATTGGGATGATCCATCAGCATTTTATGCTGGTGCCGCAGCTGACGGTGACCGAAAACATTATCCTGGGCAGCCCTGGCGGGATACGCTTGGACTTGAGAACCCAATCTGCCGCCGTTGCTAAGCTCAGCCAAACCTATGGGTTAGAAGTCCCTCCTTTAGCCCGAGTTGAAGACCTGCCGGTGGGCACCCAGCAGCGGGTCGAAATCTTGAAAGTGCTGTACCGGCAGGCCCGTATTCTGATTTTAGATGAGCCCACCGCTGTTTTGGCCCCGGCTGAGATTACGACATTTCTAGCGGTGCTGCGCCAGCTTGCTCGCCGCAACCACACGATTATTTTTATCAGCCACAAGCTAGATGAGGTAATGGCGGTTTGCAATCGGGTGACGGTTTTGCGGCGAGGGCAGACTATAGCCTCGCTGCCGACCGCAGAGACGAGCCCGGCTGAGCTGGCTCGGC
Source organism: Cyanobacteria bacterium P01_A01_bin.114 (assembly GCA_039815385.1). GTDB lineage: Bacteria > Cyanobacteriota > Cyanobacteriia > Phormidesmidales > Phormidesmidaceae > SIO4C1. Next base: position 2,225 of record JBCBZL010000212.1, on the reverse strand, counting down.
TGATGGTCGATCGAGCTGTAGAAATCAGCTCGCGCCCGACCCCACAGCCCGCGGGTGAAACCGTACTCAACGTTCAAAATATCTGGGTCAATACCGAGCGCCAGGTCGCTGCCCTGCGGGGGCTGTCGTTACAGATACGGGCAGGCGAGATAGTCGGGATTGCTGGCGTCGATGGAAATGGTCAGCGGGAACTGGCCGATGCGATCGCAGGGCTGCTGCCCACCCAGCAAGGTTCCATTGAGATCCGGTCTTTGACCCCAAAAAGTGGGGGGCCTCAAACCGCCTACATTCCTGAAGATCGTCAGACACAGGGCCTGGTGCTGAGTTTCTCAATTGCCCGTAATCTCATTCTCAAAGCCTTTACCAGGCTCCCCTTCTGTCGGCGATGGGTGCTGCGATCGGAGGTGATTGGGGCACATGCCGATAGCGCCATCCAAGCATTTGACATTCGCGCAGACAGCCACCGGCTGAAAGCGAATCAGCTCTCGGGGGGCAATCAGCAAAAGGTGATCCTAGCTCGAGAGCTGGCGGGGGAGCCAGATTTGATTATCGCCATGCAGCCCACCCGAGGGTTAGATATTGGCGCGGCCGCAGCGATACAGCAAAGTCTGTTAGAGCAGCGATCGCGGGGGGCTGCAATCTTATACATCTCGACCGAGCTAGAAGAAGTCATGGCCATGGGCGATCGGCTGGCGGTCATTTATCGAGGTCAGCTGGTGGAGGTGCCCGATGCCGCAACCTTTGAGCAGCTAGGTCTGCTGATGGCCGGGGGCAACCTCGCCCCCCCCGGCGTCTTGGGAGTCTCCCATGAGCCTGTTCGTCCTTAGTCGCAGCGCCGGTCGCAGCGTGCGAACAAGTTTACGGGCCGCCCTGCCGCCGATGGTGGCGGTTACAGCCGCGTTGGGGGTGGGTGCCCTGCTGATGCTGCTAGCGGGGGCCAGCCCGCTAGCGGCCTATGGCACTCTGCTGCACCAGGCGCTCTTTACTTACTTTGGGTTTGCCGACACCCTGACCAAGATGACGCCGCTGCTGCTGGTTAGCCTGGGCGTGCTGGTTGCCCTGCGAGCCGGGCAGTTTAACCTGGGGGGCGAAGGTCAAATCTATATGGGCGGGCTAGGTAGTCTGCTGATCGGGCTGGCGCTGCCCGGTTTGCCCAGAGTAATTCACCTACCGCTGGCGCTGCTGGGCGGGTTTGGCCTGGGCGCGATGTGGGGCGCGATCGCAGGTTACCTCAAAGTTGCCCGTGGCCTCAACGAAGTCTTGACCACCCTGCTGCTCAACTACATCGCCCAAAACCTCATCAGCTATCTGGTTAACGGCCCGCTCAAGGCCGCTAACGCCCCCAGCCCCTTCTCAGAATTGGTGCCCATCTCTGCTCAATTGCCCACCCTGCTGTCTAAAACCCAGGCCCACGCCGGCATCTTTTTAGGACTCACCCTCGCCGTTTTGCTCACCGTCGCCTTTGCCGTCACCCCCTGGGGCTACCGCATCGACGCCGTCGGCCAAAACCCAACCGCCGCTCGCTATGCCGGTATCCCGGTCAACCGCACCCTCCTGAGCGTGATGGCCCTATCTGGCGGTCTCGCGGGTCTCGCGGGCAGCGGTGAGGTGTTGGGCCTAAAACGCCGCTTGTTTGAAGATTTTTCACCGGGCTATGGCTTTGACGCAGTTGCGATCGCGCTCCTCAGCCGTGGCAACCCAGCCGTCGTAATTCTCACATCGTTCTTCTTTGGCGTTCTCCGCAGCGGCGCTAACGTCATGCAGCGCAGCGCCTCCGTCCCAGTTTCGATTATCTACGCGATTCAAGGGATGACGGTTTTGTTTGTCGCGATCAGCCTGGCCCTGGAGTATCAAGCGGTAGGAGAAGATGGGGGAGGTGGGGGAGATGGGGAGAGTAGAGCAAGAGGTGCAGGGGAAAAGACGTAGAGAGGAGGAAATCAGGGAAAAGTTCTAAATTTTGAGTTCTAAATTTTGAGTGTTGAGTTAAGGTCGCTCGGTACAAACTTAGAACTCAGAACTCAAAACTCAAAACTTCATAAACCACTACCCACTACCCACCATCCCCTGTACAAACGTGATATATCACGTGTCTACCCACTACCCCTTTCCCCCTTCCCCTTTTCCCCCCGTACAGGCGTTGCATGCAACGCCCCTACCCTTTCCCCTACCCCTTTCGCCTTTCCCCTTTCGCCCTTCGCCTTTCCCCTTTCCCCCTTCCCCTTTCC
>JBCBZL010000141.1:0-11714 GCA_039815385.1 Cyanobacteria bacterium P01_A01_bin.114 | reverse complement strand
GTCAAAAGCATAGCTGTACCCCGCTCTGGCAGCCGCCGTTTATTTCTAAACTGGTCAATGAAGATCGCTGCCACCTGAACGGGTTGGCCATGGTAGACGGTCGCCCTGGCTATGTGACGGTGGTCAACCCGGTTGATGTGGTAGACAGCTGGCGCGAAAAGCGCCGCACCAGCGGCTGCGTGGTGGATGTTTCTACTAATGAGATTGTGGCAACGGGGCTATCGATGCCCCACTCACCCCGGTTTTATCAGGGCAAGCTGTGGCTGCTCAACTCGGGCACGGGCGAATTTGGCTATGTTGATGTGGCCGCTGGGCAGTTTGAGCCAGTGACGTTTTGCCCGGGCTATTTGCGCGGCCTCGCGTTTTGGCAACACTTTGCCATTGTCGGGCTATCTAAAGTGCGCTCTGGGGATGGGGCTTTGTCTGGGCTGATGCTAGATGAGCTGCTGCGTGAAAAAGATGTGGAATCGCGCTGTGGGCTAATGATTATCGATCTGAATACGGGTGCGATCGCACACTGGCTTCGACTCGAAGGGCAAATTTCTGAGCTCTATGATGTACAGGTGCTGCCTGGGGTAAAACGACCCATGTCGTTAGGCTTTCAAAGTGATGAAATCAGTCGGCTACTGACCTTCGATGAGATGAAATAGACTCTGTAAGATGCTTGCAACCCAATAAACCACCGCCCTTCGCCTTTCCCTCTTCGGCCCCGTACAGGCGTTGCATGCAACGCCCCTACCCTTCGCCCTTCGCCTTTCCCCCTTCGCCTTTCCCCCTTCGCCCTTCGCCTTTCCCCCTTCGCCTTTCCCCCTTCTTCACCAAGAGGCTTATATTCGAGCAATTCCCCAAGCACAGCTTGTCTGACGATGGGGCTTACTCACCTGACTCGCCGTCTTCATCCGGATCTGGCACCGTTTGCAGCGACTCTCCACCCTCGCCGTCCGGCACGTTTTTGGGCTGCGAGTCGGTGTGTCCTCCCGAGTGACCGTTAGCGTGAGTATCTTGAGCCTTTTCCTGATTGGGGCGTTCTAGCTTGCCCGTCAGATCAAGTTTGAGACCGTCATCGGTCCTCAGCCAAACCTCGCGCTGAGGAAACGGAATTGAGCTGTCGTAGTCTTGCAGCGCTAGCTTAAAGCGACGCCGATATTCTCGCGAGACATCCCACTGTTTCATCGGCTGGGTCTTGATCCACACCCGAATAGTCACCGAGCTATCGCCAAACTCTTCTACGCCAAGAATATTTGGATCTTCGAGGATCAGCTCGCCCCAGTCAGCATCCTGCGTAAGCTCGTTCCCAATTCGGCGGGTGAGCTGCAGCATCTCATCAATGTTGGCATGGTAGTTAACCGGGATTTTAAGGTCGCAGCGAGACCAGTGGAGTGAGTAGTTAGCCACCCGCGTCACATCGCTCATCGGAATTGTAATCAAGCGTCCACCCGTGTCGCGCAGCTGGGTGATGCGCAGGTTCATGTTTTCCACTAAACCAGCATCGTTGTCGATTTTAACCACATCGCCAATGGCGTACTGGTCTTCTAACAGCACAAAGAACCCAGTGACCGCTCCCTTGGCCAGGTTTCGCGTTGCCAGTGAGAGAGCCAGGCCTATCATGCCAATACTGGCCAGCAAGATGCCCAAATTGACCCCTAGCCAGGTCAGCGCAACCACTGCTCCGATGGTGATCCAGACAAAGTTGACGATGTTTTTGACCACGCTAGAAATGGTCTTAGTTCGTAGCGCTAGTCGACGAGAGTCATTACTGTTGAAGCTTTCGCGATCGCGCAGACTTTTCACCAGCCGATCGATCAGCATATAGCTAAAGCGAATGCCCACATAGGCGACAACCACGATGACCAGACCTATCAGTGGCACCTTCACCCAGGTCAGCAGATGATTATGCAAAGGGCGGGTTTGGGGAAATAGCCCCAAAATCCAGATCGCTGTTGCCGCCAACACGATGACCTGTAGGCAGCACAGCACAACTTGTACAAGATCTCGCAGCTGCCGCCGCTGCTTTTGTCTGTGGTCTTCGGTCTCTCTATTGCGTGCGGTCTCTCTGTTGCGTGCGGTCTCTCTGTCGCGTGCGGTCTCTCTACTGTGGGTAAAATTTCCGTTTTGGCTCGCGACATTCCCATTATTGTCGTTGTTGCTGGCCGAGGAAGAGCGCTCTGGAGACTCACTAAACCACCTAAAGCTCCAGCGTAGCAGCGGGCCACGGGCAACCTGCAGCACCAGGGCCACCGCGATCGCAGCTGCCGCACCGACCCCAGCCAAGATGCCCATCTGTCGCAAATAGTCAGGCTGTCGCCGCCGTTTTGCCTGCTGTAGGGTCTTGCGCAGCGTTTCGCTGAGATCTGCGACCATGCCTCCTGGGGTTGTGCCCTGCATGCGAGCATCTGACTCGGTCAGGGTCATCAGGTAGTCGCCATTGATATAGAGGCTGGGCAGCTGGCTGTTTTCTAGCTCGACCGTCGACAGCTGCAGGGTGGCGTCGGGCTGCTCTAGGTAGCGATCGCGAATCGCCTTGAGGTTTTCTTCGATGCTGCGCTGTCGGTTGGCCAGTGCAGGCTTAGGCGCAGCCACCTGAAATACGTCATGCCCGTCTAACATCACCCAGCCAACGGCGGTACTGCTGCTTGAGCTACTGCCAGGGCTCGGCACCTGCATCAGCAGCGGGGAGCCCGTGGGAAAATACTGGGCCGCCACGGGCAGAGAGGTTCCCAACGTCAGCAAAAGTGCTAGCAGGCCTAAACTCCAACGCTGCAATCTGACGCTGGGTAAACGTCTCGTAAAAACAGGTGCGATAAAACTGAACGTTGATTTACCTAACCGAGAAGATCTGCGTCGCATGTAGGCGTCCTGGTGAATATTTGCACTTCATCAGCAAATATACTTATCTACCCAGGTTTAGCATCTGTCTTGAGAGCTATAGCCGTGCTGGCAGGATTTCGTATGAGAGAGGCAGAAGGGGGGCAGAATTGATTTAACCGCCAAGATAAACGTCTGCGATCGCAGGATTGTCTCGCAAATCTTTAGCGGCCCCCGAGAGGACAATCTGACCCGTTTCTAACAGATAGGCCCGATCGGCAATGGCCAGCGCTAGACTGGCCATCTGGTCGACCAGCAAAATGGTCATGCCCTCATCTCGCAAATCAGCCAGCGCTTTATAAAGCCCCGTTACCAGCTGAGGCGCGAGCCCTAGCGAGGGCTCATCTAGCAGCAACAGCTGGGGGCGAGCCATCAGGCCGCGAGCGATCGCGAGCATTTGTTGTTCGCCCCCCGACAGCAGCCCTGCTTTTTGTGACTGACGCTCTCGCAGTCTAGGAAAACGGTGCAACATCCGTTCAATATCGTTACCAATCTCAGTATCGCGGCGATGAAAGGCTCCGAGCCGCAGGTTATCAACCACATCCAGCTCTCGAAACACCTGGCGACCTTCCGGAATCAGCACAATGCCAGTCTGGGCCATTTGATGGGCGGGCACGGCTGACAGCGATCGGGCTAAAAACTGAACCTGACCTGACCAAGGGGGCAACAAATTTACCAAGCTCTTTAAGAGGGTACTTTTACCCGCACCGTTCGCGCCGATGACGGCCACAAGCTCCCCCGGTTTGACCGTCAAAGACAGCCCTTGTAAAACCTGTAGATTGCCATAGCCCGACACCAGCCCCTGCACCTCTAGCAGCGGTGACTCTGCTGGGGGGCGATGGCGCATTCGCCCCGACCCCGGAAGTTCGTTTTTTGTCGTTGTCCCTAAATAAGCCTCCAGGACCTTAGCATCTCGCTGCACCTGGGCAGGAGAGCCTGAGCAGATAGCAACGCCGCTGTCCATCACCAGCACCGTATCCGAAATGCCCATCACCAGTTCCATATCATGCTCGATCAAGATCACCTTGAGGCCGCTGCTGGCAATCCGGCGAATCAACTGCGCCAGGGCTGTTTTATCTTCTTTACTGAGCCCCGCCGCGGGCTCGTCTAGCAGTAGCACCTGGGGGCGGGTCACCAGGGCACGGGCCAGTTCAACCAGTCGGCGATCGCCAAAGGATAAGGCGGCTGTGGTCTGGTGAACATCTTCTTGATAGCCCACAAACGAGAGCACTTCCATCAGAGATGCCTCTGGCTCGCGGCTGCATCCCACCCCGAGTAGCGCGCTCAAAACAAAGCCCAGGCGCTCGCCCACAGCGGCGACTCGTAAATTATCTAGCACTGACAGCGTATTAAATAAGCGGGTCGCTTGAAAGGTGCGACTGACCCCCAGGGCAGCAATTTTACGACTGGTGAGCTGGGTCAAATGGGTCTGACCCAATCGGACTGCGCCTGACTGAGATCGGTAAAAGCCGCTGATCAGATTTAGCAGGGTTGTTTTACCCGCGCCGTTAGGCCCGATGACCGCCGTGACGGTGCCTGGGGTGGCCGTCAAACTCACCTGGTCAACGGCTCGAATGCCCCCACAATAGATGCTGACCGCGTCCACTTCTAAAGCAGCCGGGGTTTGTCGCTGGCGCACCAAAGCGGGTAAAAGTGAGGTCGGCGGCAGGGGATAGACGGGCTGAGGCCGATCTAGCCACCGCCTAAACAGACTCATAATGCCGTCGGGAGCCAGCCTGAGCGTCAGCAGCAGCAGCGCCCCAAACACCAGCAGCTGATAGTCGGCAAAATCGTGCAGCAGCTCTGGCAAAATGACTAAGATAATCGCACCGAAAATCGCCCCCTCTGCAATGCCTAGGCCCCCCAAAATAATCGCCAGCAAGAACAAGATCGAGCGGTGAAACGTAAAACTGTCGGGGCTAACGAAGCCCACAATGGCCGCAAAGAAGATCCCGGCGATGCCGGTTAGGGCCGCTGAGACCGCAAAGGCCATCACTCTCACATAGAGGGGATTTAGGCCCACAGCAGCGGCTGCGATCGCGTCGTCTCGTACCGCCATTAAGGCGCGTCCCCACGGATGACGCTTGAGCAAGGCAAACGAGAGCACCGAGAGAAAAGCCAAGATCATCACCAGCAGCACGGTATCTCGCAGCGCCGGTTGCAGCCCCAGCAGCATGGGCTTAGGAATGCCGCTGAGGCCGCCAAAGCCCCCCGTGAGCCCGACCCACTCAATCAGGATACGCTCGACAATGACGCCAAAGGCAATGGTCACCATCGCCAGATAAGGCCCCGTCACCCGCAAGGCTGGCGCGGCTAAAGCGACCCCTGTGCCCGCTGCTACCACCGCCGCCATCACCAGCGCCAGGCCAAAATGCCACTGCGCCCTCAGCATCAACAAACTGCCCGTGTAGGCCCCGATCGCAAAAAAACCGGCATGGCCAATCGAGATCTGCCCCGACAGCCCCGCCAGAATATTTAACCCGACTGAGACCAGCGTGGTCACCCCAATCATCCCTAGGATAAAAAGGTAGTAAGTGTTGGGAGCCCCCAGCGTGGCCGCAATCGCTACGGCGAATAGCCCCAGGCCGATGGCAATTCTAAGTTTCATGCCTATACCTTCTTTACCTGAGCCCGCCCAAACAAGCCGTTAGGCCGCAGCGCCAGCGTTAAAATCACCACGGCAAACCCCAAAATCTCGCGATAGCTGCCGCCAAACATCCCCGCGGCCACTGACTCTACAACGCCGTACATGACGCCAGCGACAACCACCCCCCAAGGATTTCCTAAGCCCCCGATAATGGCTGTGGCAAACGCTTTGAGCCCCAGCAGCGTCCCCATCGTAGCCGATACGTTCGCGATCGGGGCAATCAGCATGCCCGCCAGGCCCGCCAGGCCCGTAGACAGGCCAAAAGACAGGGCCACCAGCCAGGCCACCGGGATGCCCATCAGCCGAGCCGTATCCGGATTCTCACTCGTCGCCTGAAAGGCTTTGCCCAACAGTGTCTGGGTAAACATCAGACGCAGGGCAATCGCCGTTGCCAGCCCCACCACGGGAATCAGCAGCTCCATCGGAAATATCCCGAAGCCCAAAATCGAGATGGGCACCTCGGCCAGCGGCGAGGGATACCCGCGCACTTCTTTGCCGAAAGTCACCATCGCCAGGTTTTCGGCAATGATACCCAGGGCGATGGTGCTCAGCAGCCAAGATTGGGAACCGTTGCGGGCAAAGGGGCGTACTACCCAGCGCTCAACGAGCAGGCCCAGACCGACGCAGAGCAGCAGCGTCAGCGGCACGGCTGCGATCGCATTGAGCCCCCAGGTGATATTAAAGCTGTAGCACAGCACCGCCCCTACCATGACAAACGCGCCCTGGGAGAAGTTCATCGTGTTGGAGACGGCATAGGTAATCTGAAACCCCAAGGCAACCAGGCCATACATGCTGCCGATCGCCATGCCAGAAAGAATCAACTGTGGCCACATAGGGAACCTAAAAATTAACAGAGGCTATATCGGTCGAGGTATGGCTAAAGCCTGGGGCCACCCTAAACCAAGGGGACGATTTTATTGCCGTCCCACCGCACCAAAATGTAGTCATAGGCCGTCAAAGCATCGTGATTTTCGGGTGTAAACGGCTGCTCATAGGTTTTGATTAGACCTTCATAGGTGGGCAGGTCGTAAAACGCATCTCGCAGGGCCGGGCCGTCGGTGGTCTTAGCCGTCTCTAAGGCCAGGGCTACCAGGTGCATCGCGTCGTAAGAATTGGCGATGCCGACGGGAGCCAGGATATTTTCAGGCCCAGCCAAGCCGTACTTGTCTTTTAACGCCCACAAGACCCGTTCGCCCACCGGGCTTTGCTCACCGTAAAAGCTATAGGTCTGAACAAACGTCACCTTACCCGCCGCATCAGGGCCTGCCAGTTCAGGAAAGCGCCCGCCTGAGATTCCCCAGTGGGAGACCACTGGCACATTCCAATTTAACCGCACCAGGGATTTCATCATTTGCGCCCCCGGTGCAGCATTGGCCACCAGCAGCAGGGTTTCAGCCCCGGCATCCCGCAGCCGACTCAGCTGGGCAGAAATATCGGTGTCCCCGTCGTTAAATTTCTCAATGCCAACGATTTCAAGGTCATATTCGGGTGCCCACTGCTCAAATCCAACCTGGTTAGACTCACCCCAGGGGTTGTTGATCAGCACCAGGCCGATTTTGGTCGCGCCCTTCTCCTCTTTGGCATGGCGGGTCAAAAAGCTATCTACAATATTGTCGTTCGCAGATACCCGAAACGCATAGTTGGGCTCAAAATCATTGCGGGTAATGCCCGTTGCCGCTGCCCAAACGCCCATGTAAGGGGTTTCTAATTCGTGAATAACAGGCAGCATGGCCAGAGACACCGGCGAATCGAGGCCGCCAAAAACGACGGCAACCTGTTCTTGCTCAATCAGCTCTCGAGCGGCGGCTACCCCTTTGGCTGGAGTTGACTCATCATCGCGGATCACCAGCTCAAGGGGACGCCCTCCCAAGATACCGCCGCTGGTGTTGATCTCATCCAGCGCTACCGTCAGCCCTCGGGTGATTGATTCGCCAGATAGGGCCGAAGGCCCCGTGATTGCGGCAACCAGCCCTAGTTTGATCGGCTCATCGGATGAGCCTACTGGGCTCGTTTCTCCAGTCGCCTGGGATGATTCTGGGGCGTTGCAGCCCGTCAGCTTGGCGAGGGCGAGGGCGGCTCCAAAGCCGGCTGTCCCTCTCAATAAGTCTCGTCGACGGATGAGCCTCAGTTCTTTAGGGTCGAAAACCATAGAGCACATGTCCTAATTATTAAAACGTCACAAAACTGCTAAAAAATAGCGATTTAGGCTCGAATTCATCTAATCAGCACCCCTAATCGCTGCGCTCAACTGGCCGCCGTTAGGCACTGAGAGCGCAACTTTAATAAGTAGTAAATGCCTAGCATTCTACACCCGAACTATTCTAAGTTCTGGAACTATTCTGAATTCTGGAACTATTCTGAATTCTGAAACTATTCTGAATTTCCTCGCGCGTCTGTCTAGACACCATCCATACAAAGTTTGGCGGCGGAGTTGGGCATCTTGGAAAGGATACCGCTGTCCTCACAAGCCCTTCACATCCTGACATGACTGTCACTAACGCTTCATTGTCCTCACTGCCAAAAGACGGATTACAGCAACTGATTGAGCAGTCTTTAGACTGGATTGCCTGCTATGGACGCAACCGCTGCTATCTTGCGGTGAGCCCTGCTTTGACGCAAGCCCTCCAATGTACTGCCGAAACCTTACTGGGTAAGACGAATCTTGACCTGACAGACCTGACCGCTGAGGCCCAAAACCAGGCATGGCGAAAATACTGCTGGCAGGTGGACGATGCGATCGCATCCGTTTTGCAGCGAGGACAGGCCCAGCGACGGCTCCATTTACTCCCCACAGCGGCGGGCATACAGCTTTGTGAAGCGACCTACACACCGCTCACCGAGCCGCAGGGGCAAATTTGTCAGATTCTGAGCATCAGTCGAGTGCTCAGCCCCCAGGGGGATACCCAGCAGGCCGGGGGGGGTAGCCTACCATCTGCCTATTCTGATCCTTTGGTGGGGGTTGAGATGCCCGACTTGGAGGTCGCTTCGCTAGCAGACTTGCCCCCTAGCCTTCAGACCGAGCCGCAGACGGGCCTCACAGTAGAGCCACGAGTAGAGCCACGAGTAGAGCCACGAGTAGAGCCACGAGTAGAGCCAGGGCAAAGCCCGTCGCACCTGGCGGCTATCCCCCCTCGATCTCACCCTGCCTCTGGCAGCCTGCCCCAAGGCAAAACGCCGACCGCGATCGATCTGCTGGGTCAGACGCCAGAGCTGATGCAGCTTGTCTTGGACAACATCCCCCAGTACATCTTTTGGAAAGATCGCAATTCTGTCTACCTAGGCTGCAACCGTCGCTGGGCTAAGATGGCAGGAATTGGGCATCCCAGCAAAGCTGTGGGCATTACAGACGACGATCTGCCTTGGACCCCCGAGCAAAAAGCCTGGTACTTAGAATGCGATCGCCGGGTCATGGACACCGATACCCCCATGTTGCGCATCAAACAGTCTCAGCGCCAGGCCGATGGGCGGCTAAGCTGGCGAGAAACCAGCAAACTGCCCCTGCACGACGCCGAAGGCAATGTGATTGGGTTGCTTGGCACCATTGAAGACATTACCGAACGCAAAATTGCCGAAGATCTGCTCAAAAAATCGGAAAAAACTTTTCGAAAACTGGCGAAGCAGGAGGAGCTGCTCAACCAAATTTCAATCCAGATTCGCCAGTCTCTGAGGTTAGAAACGATTCAGCAGACCACCGTCCATGAAATTCGTCATCTCCTCGACGTAGACCGGGTACTGATGTATCGTTTTGACGAAAACTGGCAGGGGCGCGTTGTTGTCGAGTCGGTGATTGCTCCGTGGCAGTCTACCCTCGGAGAAATGGGAATAGACAACTGTTTTCCTAAGCAGCACGCTGACTTATATTGCCAGGGTAGAGTCAAAGCAATTGCCAATGTTGAGGCAGCCGATCTGAACGATTGCCACAAAGACTTTCTTCTGCGCCTCAACGTGTCTGCTAATTTGATCGTCCCAATTTTGATGCAAGATGCGCTGTGGGGATTGCTAATTGTTCATCAGTGCGCTAGCCCCCGTGAATGGAAAGAAACTGAAATAAATTTGCTACAGGCTTTAGCCGGACAGGTGGGGGTGGCCATACAACAGGCCGAGCTCTATGCCCAGGCCAAAGAAAACGCCACCCACGCCCAAGAAAAAGCCCATCAGCTAGAAGAAGCCATCCAAAATCTCCAACAGACTCAGGCACAGCTGATCCAGACCGAAAAAATGTCGAGCCTCGGGGAGATGGTGGCGGGGATTGCCCATGAAATTAACAATCCTGTCAATTTTATTCACGGCAATATTTCTCACCTCAAAGGCCATATCAGCGACCTGACAGCGTTATTAGAGCTTTATGGCCAATATTATCCCAATCCGGCACCTGAGATAACCGACCAGATAGACGACATAGAGCTGGACTATGTCTTAGAAGATTTAGAAAAAATCTTTCAGTCATTCCAGGTGGGTAGCCAGCGTATTCAACAGATTGTGCTATCGCTGCGCAACTTTTCTCGGCTAGATACGACTGAGAAGAAGGCGGTTGATATTCACGAAGGCATCGACAGCACACTGCTGATTTTACGCCATCGTTTAAAGGTCACGTCTGAGCGCCCAGAGATCAAAGTCATTAAAGACTACGGTCCCCTGCCTCTGATGGAATGTTACGCCAGCCAACTCAATCAGGTGTTTATGAACTTAATTGGCAATGCGATTGATGCGCTAGATCAACAAATTGCAGAAGGGGGGCGAGTCAATGCGTCTGAAAAACCGACGATCACCCTTCTAACTGAGATTTTGGATGATCAGGCAGTTATTCGGATTAGAGACAACGGTCCGGGAATTCCTGAAGAAAATCGAGCCAAGCTGTTTGATTCTTTCTTTACCACCAAGCCTATCGGCAAGGGAACAGGCCTAGGATTGTCGATTAGCTATCAAATTGTCACCGAACGACACGGGGGACAGCTGATTTGTACCCCAGGCCTCAAATCAGGAACCGAGTTTCAGATCATCATTCCGCTCACCCAGGCGGCTGCCAAGGGGATCGCTCGAATGTAAGCTCCCTGGTGGAGAAGGGCGAAAGGCGAAAGGCGATGGCTTACTTACAAGTGCCTAACTGGGCTAGATAGCTACCGCTATAGCAGGTTCAGACTGGGTGTTAGTAGGCTCCTGATTCTTTGATCCGCCGTACCAAATATTCCCGCATTTCAATGAAGTCCCTTGAGAGGCGTAATTCAGAAGGGGGCGTGTCCTTCAACCTGGCCGAGAATGGATTGGCAATGTCTTCTACAATCCGTCCGGGGTTAGCGTACATGAGAACAATGCGAGTCGACAGCAGCAAAGCCTCTTCGACATCGTGGGTGATGAAGAAAATACTTTTGTTGGTTTTGTGCCAGATGTCATGCAGGCTAAGCTGCATCGACTCGCGGGTAAACGCATCAAGGGCACCAAAGGGTTCATCCATCAGGATAACTTTAGGGTCGGCGGCGAGGGCGCGTGCGATCGCAGCCCGCTGCTTCATGCCCCCTGAGAGCTGGTGGGGCAGCTTCTTAGCTGCATCTGATAGGCTCACCATGTCCAGAAACCGACTCACCCGCTGCCGCCGCTCCTGGGGATCAATCCCCTTCATTCGAGGGCCAAAATCGACATTTTTCTCAATGGTCAACCAGGGAAACAGATTAGGCTGCTGAAAGACTACCCCAACCTCAGCGTCTGGCTTGCTATGGGGATGCCCCTCTACGGTGACCGTCCCGTAGGTAGGTGTTTCATACCCGGCTAGCACCCGTAGTAGAGAGGTTTTGCCGCACCCAGACGGCCCAATTGCACAAACAAAATCACCACTGTTGAGAACCAGATCAACGCCGTGTAGGGCATGAAAGGGAACCCCGCCATCGCCGCTGTAAACCAGATCAATTTTCTGAAGAGAGATGGGAGCTGTCTCCAAAGCACCAGCCGGGGCTGTGCTCTGGAGGGTAGAAGAAGAAACCATAGTGGCAACCTTAGTGAGGGTTAAAAATCTGAAGTTTTCACACTAGTTTTCACACTAGTTTTCACAGCACCTGGGACAGTGAGATCCAAAGTCTCTCAGAAACAGCCTAGTGGTCTGTCAAAGCTAAATTTTCGGGTTTGGGGAGTAGGTGAGTGCGCTTTGCTGGTGAGGTGGTGAGTACCGTCTTACCCGCTCACTATCTCACCACCTCACCTCGCCGAACCC
>JBCBZL010000354.1:0-4745 GCA_039815385.1 Cyanobacteria bacterium P01_A01_bin.114 | reverse complement strand
ATGGGCTTTCCTCAGCGGGCTCTGACTGGATGATGTGGAAAATCCGTGACATTAAAACGGGCGAAGACCTTAGCGATGAGCTCAAATGGATAAAATTCTCGGGTGCTTCGTGGACGCACGATAACCAGGGGTTTTTCTATAGCCGCTACGATGAACCCAAGCAAGACAGCCAGTTTGAAGACGTTAACTATTACCAAAAGCTTTTTTATCACCGAGTAGGCACGTCTCAATCAGAAGACACTTTAGTCTACGAGCGACCCGACCAAAAAGAATGGGGCTTTAGCGGCAGCGTGACCGACGATGGCCGTTATTTGCTCATTTCTGTCTGGCGGGGGACTGAGCAAAAAAATCTGGTTTTCTACAAAGACCTGCAAGATCCCGAGGGCCAAGTTGTCGAACTGATCGGTGAATTTGAGGCTCAGTATGGCTTTATCAACAACGAAGATACCACCTTCTGGTTTCAGACTGATTTAGAAGCGCCTAAGGGCAGGGTGATCGCTATCGACATTACCCTGCCCGACCAAAAACAAGAGATTCTACCCGAGGCTGAAGAAACCCTGGAGTCGGTGAGCTTACTCAACCATCAGTTTGTTGCCGACTATCTAAAAGATGCTTACACCACCCTAAAAATCTTCGACCTTGAGGGGAATTTTGTCAGAACTGTTGAGCTGCCGGGCATCGGCTCCGCTGGCGGGTTTGACGGTAAAAAAGACGACACAGATACCTTCTACAGTTTCACCAGCTTTACCGTACCTAGCCGTATCTATCGCTACAACATGGAGACGGGAGAGAGCACGTTATTCCGAGAAGCTGAAGTTGCTTTTGACCCTAGCCAGTACGAAACCCAGCAGGTGTTTTATACCGGCAAAGACGGGACTCGTATCCCCATGTTTATCACCCACAAAAAAGGGCTGGTGCTGACTGGACAGACCCCGACTTTGCTCTACGGCTACGGTGGGTTCAACATTTCTTTGAGCCCCAGTTTTTCAGTGGGTAATCTGGTCTGGCTAGAGCAAGGCGGCATTTATGCTGTTGCCAATCTACGCGGCGGCGGCGAGTATGGCGAAGCCTGGCACCAGGCGGGCACTAAGCTCAACAAGCAAACTGTCTTTGACGACTTTATTGCAGCCGCTGAGTGGCTGATTGAGAACAGCTATACGTCTTCTCAAAAGCTAGCGATTATGGGGGGCAGCAACGGCGGGCTGCTGGTGGGAGCCTGCATTACCCAGCGTCCCGATCTCTTTGCCGCAGCAATGCCAGCAGTGGGGGTTATGGATATGCTGCGGTTTAATCAGTTCACCATCGGCTGGGCCTGGGAATCTGACTACGGTTCTCCCCAAGATGAGGCAGAGTTTATGGCGCTTTATGCCTACTCTCCTTTGCACAACCTCAAGCCAGGCACTGCCTATCCCGCGACCCTGATTACAACGGCTGATCACGACGATCGGGTGGTGCCTGCCCACAGCTTTAAGTTCGCAGCGGCGCTACAGGCTGCCCATGCTGGAGAACAACCCGTGATGATTCGCATTGAGACCAAAGCGGGTCACGGGGCTGGCAAACCCACCGCCAAGATCATTGAAGAAATTGCGGATAAATGGGCGTTTTTGGCGAATGAGTTGCAGATGGGGGTGAGTGGGTAGGGGGTAGTGGGTAATGGGTAGTGGGTTGTCCTCTATCACCAATCACTCATTACCAATCACCAATCACCAATTACCAATCACCCACTCACTCCGGCACAAAAATATCTTCTTTAGCTAAGAACCCCAAAGACACTAACTCATATCTTGTCTCTGTACCAGGCTGGACTTCTACCTTGATGAGTCGTACGCCCCGTGGCATGTCGCTATTTTCAGTATAAAGTAGCTGCTTGAGCCCGTCTCGGGTGGGTGCTTTGCGTAACCCAGCGATCATCGACTGGGTGGCGTTGTAGCTACTGGTAGTGCGCCAGTCAACGGGCTGCCCCCAGAGCATCTGGGGACTGTTGCTAAATGGAGACGCTGCACTCGCATAAATCTCATTTGGGATCGCCAAGATAGTGCCATCAGCGGCATCGCCTAGCTGATCTAAAATAGCGGGGCTAAATAGCTCATATCCACCGAAAACAGGGGTGTAGGTTGAGTCGTCTTGGTCCTGAGTAATATCAACAATCTGCTTTAGGGTTGTTATCTGTACGTCACTGCTTGGGAAGATTACCAGCGCCTCTGCTGTTTTCAGCTTGGCAATGTTTGGGGCTAGCAGGTCATCCGGATTGACCAGGTTTGCCTGGCCCATGAGTGTGCCGCCACTCGCAGCGAGGGCGGTTTCAAATTGAGACTTGAGCAGGCGACTGTGATCGCTACGGCTGTGGTAAAAAAGTGCAGCCTTGGCGCGACCGAGCTCAAACAGGTAGAAGGCGATCGCACCAGCCACCAGCGGATCGCTGGAGAGCGTCGGCAGGGCGTATTCATTCAAATCGGCTGGGTTGAGGGTTGTATTGGTGGGTACAAGCGCGAGCAGCTGGTTGTTATAGATTTCAGCGGCGGCAGCGGCGGCAGGGGTGCTATTATGCCCAATCACCCCCAAGATTTCAGGGGTTTTAACCAGCTTGGTGGCTAGCTCTTTTGCAAATACAGAGGAGTTTTGGTCGTCAACAATGGCAATGCGCAGGGGTTTACCTTGAATGCCCCCCATTTGGTTAATTTCAGTTTGGGCCTGGGCGATGCCACGCAATATGCTGTTTGCGATCGCAGGCGAGGCCTCAGCAGGGACGGCTGCTGCAATCGCGTAGGCGTCAGCAGCACCAATCCGGGCATTGTTGAGATAAATCAGAGTTTCTGGATCGGCTGGTTCAGTCGATCGAGCCGTCTCTAAGGCACTGACAGCGGCTGTATAATCTCGGCTTGCGATCGCATCTACCCCAGCTGCCTTATGACGATTTGTAGAGGTTGTCACGAGGATGCGGTCACCCCAGCTAATCTCCGGCGTGGGTAAACTTGTCGTGACGGGTGAAACAATAGCGCGGGTTGAGTCGTTGGGAGAAAGTGTTTCGGCTTGGGCGCTGAGCGAACTTGAGCCGCTGTCGTTATCAAACCTCCCGCGCCCCCACCAGGCAACACCCAAAAAGAAAGTAAGCAGTAAGCCGAGCGCGACCAAAAATGCTTTTAGCGTAAATCCGTCGTCTTGGTCCATAGCTATCTATATTTTGGGGGTTAAATATTTGGCTCATCAGCTCGGTCAGAAATTCAGTCAAAAGTTAGGCAGGCTTAGCCTAGCATTAGCCTGCTTATTTCGAATTTAATTGATGCATTTGGCTATATTTTGGCATTCTCGCCAGGCGAATTGTAAGAGCCTTAAGATGCGATCGCAATTACTTCATAAACCTCAGTTCACACCCCGCAAGCCATTCTGATTTAAAGCTGGCTACGGGGCTGTTTTTTAAGCTACATTCGCTCACCAGTGAGGCGTCGAGCAGTAAAATTCTGGGCAGCACGCAAGGGTTAAGAGACTGCTGTATTGTATGCGTGCAGTCTACATAAATTTTCGATATCCCTTGAGAACTTGGCCCTTAGGTGGCGCACAATAGTGCTTTAATAATCAATCGAGTCAAAAGAGACAAACAGCCGCCAGACATGCAAGCCAACACTGATATAGGAACCCTCATTATCCGTTCACCCGAAACGCTAGGGGGGCGACCCCATATTGCAGGGACGCGGATGTCGGTGCAGCGCATTGCTGCCTGGTATAAGAAAGGGCTAACTGCCGAAGAAATTGCTGAGCGAGCCACGACAGCAACGCTGGCGCAGGTTTACGCGGCACTGACCTACTACCACGCCAACCGCGAAGAAATAGAAACCTACCTGCTTCAAGAAAAGGCTGAATATGAACTCTCAGCAACAAAAATAGGACACTCTCTATGAGTCCGATTCGACTCTTTATCGACGAAGATTCGATGGATCAGCGACTGGTTGCTGCGCTCAGGGCCAGAGGCGTTGAGGTGACCACGGTAGGCGAAGTCAGCACAATTGGCTTCCGCGATGACGAGCAGCTTTCTCTCGCCACCTCGCAAGGTCGGGTTTTATACACATTCAACGTAGGTGACTTTTGTCAATTGCACCGAGCCTACCGGGAGCAGGGTCGCTCCCACGCGGGCATTATTATCTCCTCACAGGAGTATTCAGTGAGCCAACAAATGAGGCGGGTGCTAGCCCTGATGGCAAACCAGTCCGCAGAAGCCATGGTCGATCATCTAACCTTTCTGAGTCATTGCTCAGCCGTATAGACGCGTTCTCTAAGTCAGCGGCATTTTTTAGCTGGCTAAATTAGTTGGCTAGAAAAAGGCCACTCTCTGTACAGATGCCATCCAACGGTCTATCCCACACATCGCGGGGTACCTTGGGTAGTCGGGCATATTCAAACACAATGCCGACAGTGGGTTTGCGCGACCAGACCGGGTGGCTCAACATGCGATCATAAAACCCGCCACCATAGCCGAGGCGATAGCCATTGATATCGCAGGCAACTGCGGGCAGTACAATCAAATCAACCCTATGGGGGTCAACCTGGGGCGACTGAGGATGGGGTTCAATAATGCCGTAGGTTCCTATTTGCAAAGGCCACTCACAGGTAGGATACCAGCGATGCCAGGCGAGTTTTTTGCCTTCGCAACGGGGCAACCCCCAAGACCGCTGCTGTTTTAGCAGCAGCTCAAGGCTGGGCTCTTTGCGAAAGCTACAGTAGGCCAAAATCGTTTTGGCGTTTTGAAAGGT
>JBCBZL010000352.1:0-4767 GCA_039815385.1 Cyanobacteria bacterium P01_A01_bin.114 | reverse complement strand
TCGTGGCCGGGGCCATGGGTCTCTTGGGAGAGGGGTTTGGTTTGGTTGTGTTTAACGGCGGAACCTTGCTTGTATGTTAAGGGGTAATGGATCACGGTTGGGGCGTTTTTGGTAGGGGCATTGCATGCAATGCCCCTACCCCAAACGCCCCAACCGTTATCCATTACCCGTTAACATCCATGCAAGGTTCCGCCGTTAACCTCAACGAAACCATCGCCGTCTCCCAAGAGACCCATGGCCACGGCCACGAAGAACATCCCGATCTGCGGATGTTTGGGGTGCTCGTCTTTCTCTGCGCAGAGAGCATGATCTTTCTGGGGTTATTTATTGCCTATCTCAGCTTTCGGCTGATGGCTCCCGCCTGGCCGCCAGAAGGCACCCCTGAACTGGAAGTTTTGCTCCCTGGCATCAATACAATCATCTTGATCTCCAGCAGTTTTGTGATCCATAAGGCTGATACGGCTATCAAAAAGGATGACGTTAGCGGCATGCAGCTATGGTTTGCCATCACCGCTGTCATGGGGGCGATTTTTCTGGGCGGTCAGGTCTATGAGTATTTAAACCTGGAATTTGGCCTCACTACCAACCTTTTTGCCAGCACGTTCTACGTCCTCACTGCCTTTCACGGGCTGCACGTATTTCTGGGTCTGTTGATGATGGTGGCCGTGCTATTTCGCTCTCGAGCGGCGGGCCACTACTCCCACGAAAATCACTTCGGCATAGAGGCGGTTGAGCTGTACTGGCACTTTGTCGATGTAATTTGGATTATCTTGTTTGCGCTGCTTTATTTATGGCGATAGCTTTTAGAAACCGGTTTTCTTCGGCCAATTGTTCAGTTTCGTTGAATTCTAAATAAGAAGCCCGGTTTCTCTTCGAGAGAAATCGTTTAATTTGGGTAGATGGCTCAAACCTCGCTGGGATCAACGCCCATTTCGCGCAGTCGCTGAGCTAAGCGTTCAGCCTTATCTTCTGCTAATTGACGCGCTTTTGATTCTGTCTGAAGTGCAACTACTAGCTCATCGGCCGCTAGTAGCTTTTCGTCAGTATCAAGGCGATAAAAGCCAATCAGTTTATCTTCTACAGCCAAGCGCAATCCCAGTGCTTGGCTTTTACTATTGGTAATGGGCTCGTACTCGTCTTTGTGTAGCTGATAGCCCTGGAGTTTTTCAGGAATCCACTCGCCTTTGGGGTCGAACAGCCAATACTCGGGTATTCCAAGCTGCTCATATAGCGTTTTTTTGAACTCCCTGTCTTTGCCCTGAGTGCCCTCTGAGGTGACCTCAAAAACGACAGAGGGCACTGCCCCTTCTTCCCAGATCTTATAGTTATCGCGAGGACCAGGCTCGACGTTTTCAATCACCATCACATCAGGAGCTACTCTTAACCGAGGCCAGCCCTGGGCATAGTACAAGAACTGGTCGGCTAAGACAATCGCCTGCTGATCCTGCAGGAGCTGTCGCAAAATCACCACGATGTTGATAATGGCGTCTACGTGAACAGAAGTTTCAGCCAAAGGTTCTCCGTCTGAGCTGGGGTAAACAATCGCCGCATCGTTAGTAATTTCTGAAAGAGGTGTGGCAACCATGGCGTTTGAGGACTCGCGATAGCTTCATCCTATCGCATCTCTAGAATGCCCCCGGCGCACAGCCACAGGCTCACTGAGCAGGACAAATATCTGTGGCAGACACCTGTGACAAATATCACAGTATATTCACAGACATTCTCAGGTTTGAATCATAGGGAGTTCAGATCGGTCTGTCATTCTTGTAATCAATGAAGCAAAGGCGCAAAACGAAGGTTTGCATACACACCTCGCGCTTTCATCCACCTCACTCTTTTACAAGGAGACAGATTATGAAACGCCACCTTTTGACCACATTGGCCCTGACGTTGGCGGTTGGTGCGATCGCACCCACTGCTGATGCCTTTGAAGAACCCAGCACCTCTCTCCAGCCGCTCTCACTCGAAGCCCTGATACCAGAGGATACTAAATCAGCCAATACAAGTTTCGAAGACAATGACCATAGCAAAAACGTTCACCATTTTCGTCGTCGCCGCTTCCGTCGGAGTTTTGGTCGTCGTCGCTTTCGTCGGTTTCGTCATCATTAGTTCAGAGAGCCCGCCCGTTTAGAGGCACCGTGTCTCTTTTCCTTGCCAACGCCGAATTATCTAAATCTAATCAAAACGAACTAAGGAGGCTAGCCGAACGCTGGCCCCCTTTATCTATTTGAGGCTTTGTCCATTTAATATGATGTAATGTAACCGTTACATCGATTTTGCGTCTCTATGCTAGTGCCGCTAACCCGAGAAAAATTTAATGAGCTGGTGCCGAAGGTCGCTACGGTGGAGCAGTACCGCTACTACTGGGGCAAACCGTCAGACTTTTTGCGGCGCATTTTGATTTCGGGCGTGGGGATGGCAGCGATCTTCTTTTTACGTATTTTTGGGGCGATATTTGACCCGGTTGTATTTGTCGGGGCAGCCGCAATCGGCACCTATTGGTTTTGGGCCCCCGTTTTCCAGGCCAGTCGTCGCAATCATGAAATGCGGCGCAGCTCGTTTGGCGGGTTTTGGCGAGGGCGCGTGCTAGATTTGTACGTCACCGACGACGTGGTCAGTACGGGTGAGACGGTTAACCAGCGGGGTGAGCTGGTGATTGTTGAAAACCGAGAAAAGCAGATAAATCTGGAAGTCGGGGATAAAAGCGGTTTTTATACGACTCTACAGGTGCCCTTAAAAAAAGATTATCGCTTAATTCGACGGGGGGACCCAGCAGAGATGGTGGTCACCTCCAATCGAGACGACCTCAGCCGTATCATTACGGTCTCTGATATTTACATTCCCGATGCGAAAGTTTGGGTGAGCGACTATCCCTACCTGCGCAAAGACATTTTTCAAGAAGTACGGCGACAGATTCAGCGGCAAATCCGCCAGCGCCAGCAAGATCGCTACGAACCGCCCGCAGAAACCCAGTGGGAATAGCCCCGTCCGGTGGGAATAGCTCTTTAAAGAACAGACAGCGCCATGCGTACCGATCGGTTTTTGTATCTGGTTTTGACCGTTGTCTTAATTGCCCTGCTCTATAACCTCAACAGCTGGCCCCTTTTAGAAGGCACGGAAGCCCAATATGCCGAAATCAGCCGCGAGATGCTGCGCTCTGGTGACTATTTGCGGCCTCGCTTGCTGTGGATTGATACCTACGATCATCCGCCCTTGACCTACTGGCTAACCGCCTTGGGGATGCGGCTATGGGGCATCAACCCTTTCGGAGCCCGCTTTTTTGGGCAGGTGGCGCTGGTCGTGCAGGCGGGGCTGGTTTACCATATCGCCATCAGACTGCTGGGGTCACGGCAGGTGGCGCTGTTTGCCGGGCTGATCTACCCCACCTTGCCGCTCGTACTGCTGGGGTCGCGACAGCTGTCACCGGCCATCTTTCTCAATGTTTTTGAGCTAGGGGCGGTGTATAGCGCACTAATCTACCACCTTGAGAAACGATGGCTGGCCCTGTATGGTCTGGCCCTTTGTCTGGGGCTAGGCTTCTTGACCAGCGGGTTTCAGATTTTTGTTCTGCCAGGGGCGTTTACCCTATATCTGTTGTTATTTGGCCAGGGCACCCGTCAAATTCATCTCAAACATGCGTTCTTTGCGGGGTTGTTGTTTTTGCTAGTGGGGGGCTTTTGGTTTATCTATCTGGCCAGTCAGCACGACAACTTTCTGAGCTATTTTTGGCAAACTTACTGGTATCAGCCGATTGCTAGACCGACGCTCTTATCCACGCGATGGTGGCAGTTTCCGCTGGCGCTGATGGCTGGCAGCTTACCCTGGATAGGTATTTTAATCACCAGTTTGTTGCGGCGAAACTTTGGCCTTTGGGACAACCCCATCATTGTTCAGATGGCGCTGTTTTGGCTGCTGCTACCGTCGGTTGCACTGGCCTTGAGCGATCGCTCGATCTTTTCACTGCTGCCGGTGTTTGCTGGGTTTGCGATTATTTTAGGCTACATTAGTCATTTGTTCTCAGGGATTGAAATGCGCCGCTATGGCGTTTTGTTTTTACAGCTGTACCTACTAGCAGGGGCGCTTGCTTTTAGCGTACCGTTGTTTTCTCAGCTGCTAGGAGAGAGGCTTCATCTCTCTTGGCCGATGGCAATAACAGCGCTGGGGATGATAGGACTTAATGGGCTGTTGTTTACGCTGATCAAGGCGGGGGTGCGTTTTCGGCTGGTGGCAATGGCGCTTGTGTCGTCGCTGCTGTTGCTAATATACAGCGGTTACTTTTTGTCGGTTAATCCTTTCTGGGTAAAAACAACCCAGCCCCTGGCGCAGATAATTCGCACTCGGCAGCTTCAGGATCTGCCGGTGCTGGTCTATAACGAAACGCTGCCGTCGCTGGCCTTTAACCTGGATCGAGATCTGATTACCATCAACGGGGGCGACATCAACCCTGATGTGCGATTTCAAACCCGCAGTGCCTGGCGCGATCACTGGGTGCAGATGGATGAGATTGATTCGGCTCGATATCTGCGCCGTCAAATCAGCAGTCCGTCTGTGTTAATTGTGTCTGGCAAACTACCGCTGCGCCTGAGTTGGATGCAGACAAACTACACGCGGTCAGAACAGGTGGGGCGCTGGACACTGTTTTATCGTCCTGGGTAGGCGCGCTGCCTGCAACGCGCCTACCATGTCAAACGCCACATGTTGCCCCCGCGCATAGACGATCCGGCCTTCAGGCTTATCGGCAATGACCCGCTGCGCCACCGCCTCCGC
>JBCBZL010000395.1:0-3527 GCA_039815385.1 Cyanobacteria bacterium P01_A01_bin.114 | reverse complement strand
TGCTCTTGAGGAGGGGGTTAGAGGAGATCCGCATCAGCATCAGCAGAAATCCGACCAGGCCTCCCCCTACGAATGCGATTGCACTCAGGACAATTGTCCATCTAACCGCAAGCAATAAATTAGTCAGAATTTGGGCCAGCGTGAAATCTTGCACAGTCTCTCTTTCCAGGGCTAACGAATATATTGGGTAAAGGCGAAATACTTTTTTTGAACCGCATAGGCAACGCCTTTAATCAACCAGACTAAGGCGACGTATAGCAGTGACACAGACAGATAAATTTCAAAGCTGCGAAAGGTGCGCGACTGCAAATAGTTGCCCACAAAGGTGAGTTCTTCTGCCGAAATTTGAGAAACAACGCTGCTAAAAAGGACGGCAATCACAATCTGACTAACCAAGGCGGGATAAATCTTACCCAGCGCTGGCATCAAAATAATGTGGCGAAAAATCTGAAACTTTTTAAGGCCAAGCGACATGCCCGCTTCGATTTGGCCCTTGTCGATCCCTTCGATACCGGCGCGAATGATCTCGGTTGAATAAGCGCCAAAATTAATCGCCAGCGCCAACACTGCCGCTTGAAAGGGCGACATCCGGATGCCAATACTGGGCAGACCAAAGAAAAAGAAGAACAGCTGGATTAAGAACGGCGTATTCCGAAAAAATTCGACATAGGCTGTGGCTATTCCATTCCAAATTCGATTGGGGGAAATCCGCCCCAGCGCGCCCGCAATGCCCAGCAAAAAGCCAAAGGCGATGGCCACCACCACAATCTGCAAGGTGAGTAAAACGCCCTGAATAAAGAAGCCAAAATTATTCCAAACGACGGAAAACTGGGGCGTGTATTCCATAGAATGAGCTGCAAACGCGGTGGGTGTAACGTTTGCAGCGTAATCGCGTTAGCGTCCGGAGTTTGTATAGTTTAATACATGACTGGACTGACCTTGTCGGGATTAGCCAGGGCGATACAACTATCGACTCATGACAACATCAGCAGCCAAGACCCAGATTTCTTATGTAGGCCTAATCATCGGTTTAGAAGCGTTTCAGCTCTGTGTGGCAGGCTAGCGATTGAGTACTCGCTCAGTAATCGCTGAGCACTTACCCAATTGATAACAAATCAATCATGCTTTACTCAGGCGTTTGAGTCATGAAGATATTTTTAACCGGTCTTACTGGCCTAGTCCTGTCTACAGCGGCAGTGACCTCTACGACAGCAGCAACCGTCCGCGCTGAAACACTGAGCGCGATCGCGCCAACCCTGGCAACCACCAAACAAGCCTTTCGGCTAACCCCTTCCCAACTGGTCGATACCGCCTATCGCGGTCAGATTGAAGGCATTCCTGGCTATCGTCAATTCATTAGAGCTGACTATCGCCCCCGCGAGCTGACGCAGCTTGCCATTGACGCCGGTAGACTGCCCCCTGAAACAATTGACGATTCGCGCTATCTAAACTCTGTTGCATTGCAATTACGGAGCTTTCGCCCCAGCCGTTTTAACTGATATGCAAGCCCGACGTGGGTGAGTGGGTGAATGGGTGAGTGGGTGAGTTCGCCCTTCGCCTTTCGCCTTTCCCCCTTTGCCTTTTCCCTCTCCCCTTTCCCTCCTAAGAAGCGATACCATAGGCTATTGAGCGATGGCGGCCTAACCCGCTAAGGTATCTAGGGAAAAACAAGCAGGCGGACGGCGGCGATGCGATATCTGATCACCAGCGCACTTCCATATATCAATGGGATTAAGCATCTGGGCAACCTGGTGGGGTCGATGCTGCCAGCCGATGTCTATGCCCGATTTTTGCGTCAAGAAGGGGAAACGGTGCTTTATATCTGTGCGACAGACGAGCACGGCACCCCGGCTGAGATCGCAGCCCTAGAGGAAGGGCTAGATGTAGCCGAGTTTTGTACGCGCCAGTATCAGCGGCAGGCAGAGATTTACCAGCGATTTGGGCTGTCTTTTGACTATTTTGGGCGAACGTCAGGCCCCGAAAACCACGCCCTCACGCAGCACTTTTATCAGCAGCTGGATGCTCAGGGGTTTATCGAAGAGCGGGAAATTAGTCAGGTCTACTCCCTCGACGATGAGCGGTTTTTACCCGATCGCTACATCACTGGCACCTGCCCCAATTGCAGCTATGAAAAAGCCAGGGGCGATCAGTGTGAGAACTGCACCAAGGTTCTGTCTCCGACCGATCTGATCAATCCACGCTCAACAATTTCAGGCAGCACTAATCTGGAGGTGCGCACCAGCAAGCATCTATATTTGCTGCTCGATAAGCTCAGCGATGAAGTTCGCACCTGGGTAGAAGGGCAAACCCAGTGGCCGACGCTGACCAAATCGATTGCGATGAAATGGCTGAATGAAGGGTTACAGAGTCGCGGCATTACCCGCGACCTGAGCTGGGGGGTGCCGGTACCCAAAGCAGGCTTTGAGAATAAGGTGTTTTACGTTTGGTTTGACGCCCCGATTGGCTATGTGTCAGCGACTAAGGCCTGGGGTGAGGCTGAGCCAGGGCGAGACTGGGAGAGCTGGTGGAAAAATGCCGACGATGTTCGCTACACCCAGTTTATGGCGAAGGATAATCTGCCGTTTCACACCATTATGTGGCCCGCAACTATCCTGGGCAGCCGCGAACCGTGGAAAATGGCGGACTATATCAAAGGCTTTAACTGGCTCAACTACTATGGCGGCAAATTTTCGACCAGCTCAAAACGCGGCGTGTTCTTAGACCAGGCGCTGGAAATTGCCCCGGCGGATGACTGGCGCTACATGCTGATGGCCTCTGCCCCCGAGTCCTCAGACTCTGCATTTACCTGGGAGCAGTTTCAAAACAAGGTGAATAAGGAGTTGGCGGATAACTTTGGCAATTTCGTGAACCGTATTTTGAAATTCACGGCCTCTCGCTTTGGCAACGAGCTGCCCGCTGGGGGAACTCCTGGCGAAGCCGAGGTCAGTTTGCAAGAGACCTGTCAAGAACTGGTCAATAAACTGCGCGGTCATCTGCACAGCCTTGAGTTTCGCAAGGCCACTGAAACATTGAATGCGCTGTGGACGGCGGGCAACCAGTACATTGATGTGCGGGCTCCCTGGGCGCTATTTAAGCAAGATAAAGAGGATGCTGCGGTGGTGATTCGCACCTGCATTAATTTGATTCGGCTGTATGCGATCGCAGCCGCCCCCTTCATCCCATTCACCGCCGAAGCTCTCTTCGACGCCCTCCAGCTCACCGACGCCGAACGCAGCGCCAGCTTAGCAGAAGCCGTCGATCTTACCCTCCTCAAAGCCGGTCGCCCCTTCGAAGTGCCGCCACCGCTGTTCCAAAAGCTCGACGACGATCGCTTAGCCGAGCTCAAGGCACAGTACGGCGGGGAGTGAAAAGATAAGGGAGATGGGGAGATGGGAAGATGGGGAGATGGGAAGATGGGGACACCGCCTGATCGTAATCCAGCAGTCGCAAACGGCCCATTTCTCCCCACCAATGCTTGTTTTCGCGTACTTGCCACCCCATGAACGACAGGTAAGAGTGATCGTCGA
>JBCBZL010000102.1:0-14672 GCA_039815385.1 Cyanobacteria bacterium P01_A01_bin.114 | reverse complement strand
CTTCTTCCCATGTCACTTCAGCCCAGCTCTAGCATTGACGGTTCTTCCGTAGATGAACAGGTAGATGAACAGACAGAGGTCATAGAGGCTTCTCAATCGTCCGTATCGTCATCTCAAGCCCGTAAAGGTAACTGGCTGCTGATGCTAGCTGCTTTTGGAATTGTTTTAGGGGGTGGGTTTGTCCTCTGGCGAATTTTGGGCTCACGCAGCGGGCCGCCGCAGGGCATGGAAATGTCGCAGGCGGTACCCGTGACGCTGGCCCGACTGCAGGAGACGACCGTACGCGACGAGACGGCCTTTGTGGGCACTCTCGACGCTCAATCGGGTGTCCTGTTGCAGCCCGAAGCCGACGGGCGGCTTGTGCGAATATATGTGTCTGCTGGAGATCAGGTTGAGGCGGGCGACCCGATTATGGAACTCCGGGCCGATCGGTCTCAGTCAGAGCTGAATGCGGCCCTGGCCAGCGTTAGTGCGGCGCGCTCAGCACGAGATAACTCGCGGGCTCAGCTGCGATCGCTCGAAGCCCAGCGGATTCGCTTTGAGGCTGATGTCAACCTGCAAAATATTGAATATGGCCGGACCCAGCGCCTGGTCGAGCAGGGCGCACTGTCCCAGCAAAATCTGGATGAAGTGGAGCGCGATCGCAACGCCGCCCTTGCGTCTCTGAGGGCTGCCGTCGAAGAAATTGAAGCCGCCCAGGCCAGCTTAGACCAGGCCGATGCCTTTTTCAACCAGTCAGAAGCCACCGCTGCGGCCACCCGAGAAGATTTACTGGATAAAACGGTGACTGCACCGATTGGCGGCATCATTGGGGATATTCCGGTTAATCTCGGAGACTACGTGCAGCTGGGCACGACGCTCACCTCTATTACCCAGAATGACAATTTAGAAATAGACATTGCTGTCCCGGCTGAGCAAGCCGATCGGCTGGAGCCAGGAATGCTGGTAGAGCTGGTCAGGTTCGGAGCGAGCGAACCCGTTGCCGAGGGGGCGATCAGCTTTGTTTCCCCTCAGACCGACGTGAATACTCAGACGGTGCTGGCCAAAGCGCGATTTTCGAATGCCGCCGGACGTTTGCAAGATAATCAGCGGCTTGATGTCCGCGTCGTTTTTGATGAGCAACCGGGGTTGCTGGTGCCCGCCGACGCGATTACCCGGCTGGGGGGTCAGGCTTTTGTCTACGTCGCGGCTGACCCCGAAGTACCAGAAGACTCGGCCTCAGAAGACCCAGCCTCAGAAGACGCCACCAGTGCAGCCCCCCCTGGCCAAGCTGCAGGCCAATCAGAGCCGCAGCAGGTTGCAAAATTGCGCCCCGTTACCCTAGGCGCGATGCAGGGCAACGATATTCAAGTGTTAGATGGGCTCTCTCCGGGGGAGACCATTGTCACGTCGGGGCTCTTAAATTTGCAAGACGGATCGCCAATTATGCCCCAGTCAGAGACCTCCGATGACGGGCAAGGGGCTCCCCAAGCCTCAACCGAATAATTGCCCAAGGAACTGTTTGAGGTTCGCCTGACCTCTCGCACATTCTCACGTTCAAGGACTCGCAAATACACAACACATCTCTCTCCCCTGTCCCCCCTGCTCCCCTGCTCCCCCGCCTTTCTTCTCTGGGGATTTCTCACACCATTCCCTCACCTGCCACTCACACCCTGGCAGCGTCATCTCTGATCAACCGGATTTCCTATGGTCAACTATTTTATTAAGCGGCCTGTTTTTGCGACCGTCTGCGCCATCATTATTTTACTGATCGGGGCGGTTAGCATTCCCACCTTGCCGATTGCCCAATATCCCGACATTAGCCCTAACCAGGTTGAAGTCACCGCCAACTACATCGGGGCCGATGCTGAGACCGTTGAGAAGGCAGTGACCACCGTCTTAGAGCGAGAGATCAACGGCGTAGAGGGCATGCGCTACATGACCTCTAACAGCAGTAACAACGGCATTGGCAGCATCACGGTTACCTTCGACGCCAGCCGCGATAAAGATATCGCTGCGGTCGATGTGCAAAACCGGGTGTCTCTGGCCGAGCCCCAACTGCCCGAAGAGGTGCGGCAGACCGGTGTCACGGTCTCTAAGCAAAACAGCAATATCTTGCTGGCGATGAGTCTCTTCTCTGAAGATGGCACCTTTGACAATGTGTTTTTGAGCAACTACGCCGATCTCTACATTGTCGATGCGCTGCGGCGGGTACCCGGTGTGGGCAACGTGCTTATCTTTGGTGAGCGTACCTACGCCATGCGTCTGTGGCTAGACCCCCAAAAGCTGGCCAGTCGTAACCTCACCGCTGACGACGTGGCTGATGCCCTACGCGAACAAAATATCCAGGTAGGGGCTGGGCAAATCGGCCAGCCGCCGTCGCCCACCGATCAAGACTTTCAGATTGACCTGCGGGCGATCAGCCGCCTGAGAGATGTGCCTGAGTTTGAAGAGCTGGTGATTGAAACGGGGGAAAACGGTCAGCTGATCCGACTCAGAGACGTGGGTCGCGCTGAGCTAGGGGCCGAGAGCTATAGCACCTTCCTGCGCTTTCGCGGCAATGAGTCGGTCGGGCTAGGGATTTTCCAGCTGCCGTGCAGTAATGCGCTGCAGGTGGCCCAGGGCGTAAAAGAAGCCATGGCGGAGATGTCCCAAGAGTTTCCGTCGGGGATGGAATATGGCATCGGGTTTGACACCACTGAGTTTGTTGAGCAGTCTTTGACCCGCGTTGTTTGGACGCTGATCCAGGCGGTGGGTCTGGTGGTGCTGGTCATCTATATTTTCTTGCAAGACTGGCGTACCACGGTTATTCCAGCGATTACCATCCCGGTGGCGCTGATTGGCACCTTTGCCATCATCAAGATTTTTGGATTTTCGATTAACAGTTTGACGCTGTTTGGGCTGACCCTGGCCACTGGGATGGTGGTGGACGACGCGATCGTGGTGGTTGAGGATATTTCAGCCAAGATTCAATATCGAGAAATGCCGCCCCGTCAGGCTGCGATTCAATCGATGCGAGAGCTGACTGGGGCGGTGATAGCCACCTCTCTGGTGCTGATGGCGGTGTTTATTCCGGTGGCGTTTTTCCCAGGCACGACCGGGGCTTTGTATCGGCAGTTTGCGCTGACGATTGCGTTTGCGATCGCGCTCTCCACCTTCAACGCCCTCACCCTCACCCCGACGCTCTCTGGCCTGTTGCTGCGCCGCAAAGAAGGCAGCGGTGGCCTGCTGGGTCGCCTCTTTGATCGCTTTAATCGCTGGCTTGACTGGCTCCGCGATCGGTATGGCGGCGCTTTGCAGCTGCTCAATCGACTCAAGGTCTTTGTGCTAGCTGCGTTTGTGGCTTCCTTAGTGCTGACCGGTTGGCTCTACAACAGCGTGCCCTCTGCCTTTTTGCCCGACGAAGACCAGGGCTATTTCATTACCCTGATCCAGGGGCCAGAGGGCACCTCTTTGAATCAGACTAGCAAAGTGATGAGTCAGGTCGAAGAGATTATCCTGGCTCAGCCTGGGGTGAGAGCCACCTTTGCAGTAGGCGGCTTTAGCTTCAGTGGGAATACGGCTAATAACGGCGTGGTGTTTACCACCCTGGTGCCCTGGGAAGAACGCCCGGCAGGCGTGTCGGCGTTTAGCCTGATTGAAAATCTGTTCGGCCAGTTCTCCCAGATTACTGAGGCTCGGGTGTTTCCCGTCAACCCCCCTTCCATTCAAGGCCTGAGCAATTTCGGCGGCTTCCAGTTTCAGCTGCAAGACCGTCGAGGCACGGCGAACCTCGATACGCTGGTAGAAAATATGTTTGGCTTACTCGGGGCCGCCAACCAAAATCCAGATTTACAGGCGGTGTTTAGCACCTACGCCGCCAGTACCCCGCAGATCGAAATCGAGGTGAATCGGGAAAAAGCCAAATCTCTCGATGTCGATATCGATGATGTCTTTAGTACGCTGCAAACCTATCTGGGCTCGCGCTACGTCAATGACTTTACCTTGCAAGGTCGCACCTACCGGGTATACGTACAGGCCGATCAGCAATATCGGTCAACCCCCGACGACATTGGCCGACTGTATGTGCGCTCTAACCGGGACAATATGATCCCCCTGAGTAACCTGGTGACCACGACCCACACGACTGGGGCACAGACCATTAACCACTACAATCTGTTTCGCTCGATTGAGATTAATGGTCAGGCTGCACCGGGGGTCAGTTCGGGAGCGTCGATTGAGGCGATGGAGCAGGTTGCCAGCGAGGTGCTACCCGCCAGCCTGGGTTATGAATGGTCAGGGGCCGCCCTCGAAGAGATTGAGTCGGGCAACCAGGCCCCAATTATCTTTGGTCTGGGGATTATCTTTGTCTTTTTGGTGCTGGCGGCGCAGTACGAAAGCTACGTTGACCCGGTGATTATTCTCTTTGCGGTGCCACTAGCGGTGTTTGGCGCACTGCTGGCCCAGTCGATGCGAGGGCTGCCCAACGATGTTTACTGTCAGATTGGGTTGGTGATGCTGATCGGCCTGGCCAGTAAAAACTCAATTTTGATTGTCGAATTTGCCAACCAGCTGCGAGACCAGGGCCTATCAATCACCAAAGCCGCCATTGATGCTGCCCAGTCAAGGATGCGCCCGATCTTGATGACCGCGATCTCGACCCTGAGCAGTATCTTCCCGCTGGTGATTGCCACTGGGGCCGGGGCTGGAAGCCGTCAGTCGCTGGGCACAGCCGTCTTCGGCGGTATGTTTGTGGCCACATTTCTGAGTTTGTTCGTGGTGCCAATTCTCTACATCGTGATCAAACAGCTGAGTGAAAAGCTGATACCCCCGTCTAAAGGTTCAGGAAGAGAAGACGATCAGGATAAAGCCGCTCAGGAGAGAGAACTTGCAGGCACAGGGGTTTAGGCGGCTAGCATCGCGGAGTCTCATAATGCTGTCAGAACGGCAATCCGTTGCGGATGACCTCACTCGATACCCTATTCGACTAGCTATTGGTCAGCTGGGCGACAAGCTTTCCTATTTCGGTGTGATAAGACATCGATTCTGCTATCGCCTAATTCGCCTTGTCAGTGATTGACCGATTAACGACATCATCGCTTTCTAGGCTGGTGGAGCCTTGCCTGGGGAGAATCGCACTCTCTAATTCCACTTCTAAAGTCTCAGGTGAGGGCAAACTATCCCGTAGGGTTTCCGGTAGCTCACGGCCAAATCGATGGGTGGCGACGCCGATGGGTTTGTTAATATCCCGCAGCGCATACTCGGCGACCGTCTGGTCTTTTGACTTGCACAAGATCATCCCAATTGTTGGCTGATCGTCTGGGTGTTTCAGGGTTTCATCGACAGCGGTGACGTAGAAATTCATCTTGCCTGAGAATTCTGGCTCAAATTCGCCCATTTTTAGGTCGATCACCACAAAGCAGCGCAGCTTGAGGTGGTAAAACAACAAATCGACCTGGTAGTCTCGGTTACCCACCGTGAGCGGGTGTTGGCTGCCCACAAAAGCAAACCCGACGCCTAGCTCTAGTAAAAAATCGCGGATGTGTTCGGTGAGCGATTTTTTGAGATCTTGCTCTTGGGCGCTGGCAGTCAGGGTGAGAAAGTCAAAGTTGTAAGGATCTTTAATCAGATCTTGGGCCAGATCAGACTGCGCTTTGGGTAGCGTTCTTTGAAAATTGGTGATCGCTCCGTCTGGCTGATGCCCTGTTTCTTGTGAATACAGTCCGCTCTCAATCTGCATCAGCAAAACGTTTCGGCTCCAGCCGTGCTCGATGGTTTGGCGAGCGTACCAAAGCCTTTCGTCCCTGTCCTTCAGGGTGTCTAACAGGCGGACGTTGTGACCCCAGGGAATCTGTGCAACGGTCTGTTGCACAACTTGCTCATCCGGGTAGGCTTCCGCAAAGGCGCGCATATATTTGAGGTTGCGCGACGAAAAGCCGGTCATGTTAGGGAAGTTTCGCTTCAGATCTTTGGCCAGCCGATCGATTACCTTGGTGCCCCAGCCTTCTCGCTGCTGACGCTCTAAAATATCTTGGCCAATTTGCCAGTAAAGTAAAACCAGCTCTCGGTTGACCGAAAGTGCCGCCCGCACCTGGGCCGTTTGAATGCGGGCCTTGAGCGACTGTAAAAAGTCTTCGTAGTTGGCAGTTTGGCTAGATAAAAGGTTAGCCATGAGGCGTTTGGGCAGAGCTGCCCCCATAGTCTAGAACGCTTGGGTTTATTCAGCTACCTAAGGCAATGCCCTGCCCAAATGAAATGGGTTGTCTACGCGTTGGCCCCCTTACTCTTTTGGATGTGCTCCATAATCTTCATTTTTCGAGCGGTATCTGATTTAGCAGGGCTGGTGACATCAAGTTTGATGGTGGAACTCTGCGCTAGGTGCTTTTTGATCTGATCTGAACTTGCCATACGGGTTAGTTACAAAACTCAACATTATCTATTATTCAATTTAAATAAAAAAATGGCTGCCCCAGCTATTTGATCAGCTTGAGACAACCAGGCAATCATCACTATAAAGCAGCTCTACTTCTACAAAGGAAGCTTGAGTTACCTTCACATTTATTAATATATGACACTGAGAGGATAAAAGCTATAGGGAAGGGCAGATATGCTGCATGATCGAAAAGCGATTTAACCCCAGAAACAGCTCCAGAAATACCAGACATATCAGACATAACCCCAGAGATAATATGACCAACGGTCAACACGTCATTCCAGCGCCTCATATAGCCGTTATCGGTGGCGGTGCAGCCGGGTTTTTTGGTGCGATCGCAGCCTCCACCTCCTCTACTTCCCACGTCAGAGTCACCCTTTTCGAAGCCGGGCCAGAGCCGCTGGCCAAGGTTCGCATCTCCGGCGGCGGCCGCTGTAATGTTACCCATCACTGCTTTGAGCCTCGCCAGCTGGTGCAAA
This sequence comes from Cyanobacteria bacterium P01_A01_bin.114, assembly GCA_039815385.1. Lineage (GTDB taxonomy): Bacteria > Cyanobacteriota > Cyanobacteriia > Phormidesmidales > Phormidesmidaceae > SIO4C1. Next base: position 7,802 of record JBCBZL010000102.1, on the reverse strand, counting down.
ACTACCCTCGGGGCAGCAAGGCGCTGCTTGGCCCGTTTTCGCGCTTTCAGCCCAAAGATACGGTGGCCTGGTTTCGGCGTCATGGGGTGCTGCTAAAAACTGAGGCCGACGGGCGGATGTTTCCGACCACGGATGATTCAGAAACCATTGTGGACTGCCTAATGCAGGCGGCAGATGAGATGGGCGTGCGGGTGAGAACGCGATCTGCGGTGGTTAAGGTCGAAAAAACAGGCGATTGCTTCCAAGTTGAGCTGAAGTCTGGAGAAATCATCAGGTGCGATCGCATTTTGCTAGCCACTGGCAGCAGCCCCCAAGGGCATCGCATTGCTCAGTCCTTAGGCCATACCCTTGAGCCCCCGGTGCCTTCTCTGTTTACTTTTAACGTGCCAGATAAGGCCTTGCACAAGCTCAGTGGCCTGTCGGTTGACCCGGTTGATCTCAAACTCAAGCTGGCTGAGGTCAAGAAACCCTTACTCCAAACGGGGCCGCTCTTGATTACCCACTGGGGGTTTAGCGGCCCTGCTGTTCTTAAGCTATCGGCTTGGGGGGCAAGGCTGCTGCACGGGCAGCGATATCAGGCCACGTTGCAGGTTAACTGGCTCCCCGGTCTTTCCCAAGCGCAGGTGCGCCAGACGCTGATACAGATCAAAGCTGAGCGGGCAAAGCGGGCGATCGTCAACTACACCCCGTTCTCGCTGCCCAAACGCTTTTGGCAATATCTGTGCGATCGCTGCAAGATTGCCCCTCAAGCCACCTGGGCGAATTTAACCAAACAAGCGCTGAATCAGCTAGTTGAGGGGCTCACCCAAGGACAATATTTGATTCAGGGTAAGGGGGTCTTTAAAGAAGAATTTGTCACCTGTGGTGGGGTGCGGCTCAAAGAAGTTGACTTTAAGCGGATGGTAAGTCGCGCTTGTCCAGGACTTTACTTTGCGGGCGAAATATTAGACATTGACGGTGTTACTGGGGGGTTTAACTTTCAAAGTGCCTGGACCACAGGCTGGTTAGCGGGTCAGGCCATTGCCTGTGACCTTGAGCCGCGATAGCCGATCCGGATGCAGCCCCCCCATCAGGTATAGCTAGACAGGATTTCGTATGAGTGGCATAAAGCGATTAGGCGTAGGTATTGCTCTATTTTTAGGCGTCTTTGGGACTCTGGGGTTCGCTCAATCTGAGGGGCTTTCCGAATCGCTGCCGATCATCAAAGTTGGGACCAATGAAATTCCGCCCTTTGTTTTTTTACCAGAAGCCGCTGACGAGCTGCCCTACGGGTATAGCATCAATCTGTGGCAAGAGATTGCTAGCGAGATCGAGGTCAAGACAGAGTGGCAGCGCTACGATTCGGTTGGCCAAATGCTAGATGCCTTGCTGGCGGGTGACATTGATGTGGCGATTGCCGGTATCTCAATCACGGCGGCGCGTGAGGCTTACGGCATAGATTTTTCCTATCCGTTTTATCGGGCCGGGTTGCAGTTAATGATCTCTGTTGAAGATCAAAATTTCTTGCAAAGGCTGGTAGGGCGTATGTTGGCCTGGTCAACGCTGCGCCCGATTGGGCTGGTGATTCTCAGCAGCAGCATATTTGGGTGTTTAATCTGGCTGGTTGAGCACAGGCATAATGATGCATTTTCCGGCAATCCTATTTCAGGGATGGGGCAGGGTATGTGGTTTGCAATTGTGACGCTGGGGACGTTTGGCTATGGGGATGTCACCCCCGTTAAGCTGCCAGGTCGTCTACTAGCCTGTTTATGGATGGGTATCAGTTTTTTTATCGTCGCTGATTTTATTGCATCGCTGACGGTTGACCAGCTCGAGGACAGTACCATTACGCTAGAAGGCTTGCACGGCCAGCCCATTGGCGTGGTAGAACGGACGACGGCTGCTAACTTTTTGCGATCGCACCCTGTCCGGGTTCGTGAATATCCCAACTTTGACGCTGCAGTTGCCGCCCTCGAAGCGGGTGAAGTCGATGGGGTACTGCGGGACTACCCAACCGTAAAATTTCTGGCGAATCTCAACCCTGACACATTTGAGCTGACTGGTGAGCGCCTGACCCGAGAAGATTACGGCATCGCCGTCGCTGAAAATCGCGACGACGATTTACTTGAAAGGATTAACCGCGAAATCCTCGATTTACAAGAGCAAGGATATCTAGAAAGCCAGTCACAGCAGTGGTTTGGTAAAGACACCTCAGAAGAGGCTGAGTAGTGCCCGTTGATTATTGAAACGATTGCTGAAACTGGGCCATCAACCACTGACCTAACGCAGTCTGATCAGATGTCCGGCTTTTCTTGAGGGCTGCGTCTAATGTGGCAACGGTCAAACCTGGTAAAACGAGTGATGCTTCAAGACGACGGCTACCGCTGTCTGCTATTGCAAAGATAATCACCTCGGCCTTTTTGACATCAACGACCCAATATTCAGGGATATTAAGTGATTCATAGAGCATGCGCTTTTTGCCCAGGTCGTCGATCACTGAGGTATCAGCAATTTCAATTGCTAAATCAGGAGCAGCTTGACTATTCAGATTCACAATAGAGCTGCCTGTGGGGGTATTTGCCGTATTGCTACCTATGTAATAAGCCAAGTCAGGCTGACATCCCCGGGCACCTGTTTTCTCAAAATTGCAGTTGACCAGACTATTTTGCGCGAGCCCCTTGGCAATACAAAAAAGGCTAATTACGAGGGGAATCACTGCATTGTCTCTAGCATGATTGGGGCCAACTGCTGCATTCATCTCGATGAGAATTTGTTCTTCAAAATAATAAAGCTTTGCCTTTTCATAGGCAGGGTCAGCTTGAACCTGAAGAAAATCATCCCAGGAAGCGGTCACCCAAGTGTCGGTCGGAAGCTGCAGCGGTGTTTTCATATCGTTGAAGGGTGGATAGGGGCATCCCTTGTGGTTGCCTCGCGATATCTATTTATGGTAACTGCCGCCCTGTAAGATCGTTTTGGCTCGGTAAAGCTGCTCTAGCAGCAGTAGCCTGGCAATCTCATGGGGAAAGGTCATTGCAGATAGGCTTAGGGTTTGGTGAGCCTGCTGTTTTAATTCAGAGGTGATCCCCTCTGGCCCGCCGATAAAACAAACTAAGGTGCCAGAGGCTTCTCGACCTAACCAATTTGCGAACTTTACCGAGTCGAATGCTTGCCCGTCTTCGGTCAGGGCGATGAGCTTGTCGTGGGTTTTGAGCAGGCTTTTGAGCTTTTGAGCTTGCTCAGTTTTGCTCCCATCTTTAATTTCAACGACCTCTACCTCCGGCAGCCTTTTGCGATAAATCTCAATCCCGTCTTTAACCCAGCCCTTTTTGACCTTGCCAACCGCGATGATTTTGACCTTAGGAAAACTTTGCGACATCGGCTGTCAGTCTGCCGCCACCTGACCAGCCGAGCCACGCGCTTTCCGCTTTGCTTTTTCCAGCGGATTCATCCACTTTTCTAACAAAATAAAGGCTTGGGCCGATATCGTGGTGAGCACCAGATACATCAGGGCGACCGCCGCGTAAATTTCAAAGGCTCGATAGTTAGTGGCCACCACCAGCTGCCCTCGTCGAAACAGCTCTTCAAAGCCAATGATGGCAACTAAGCTGGTATCTTTAAGCAGCGTAATAAACTCGTTGCCCAGCGGTGGGATCATCCGTCGAAACGCTTGGGGAAAGACGACGTACCGCATCGTTTGCATAGGCCCAAGCCCCATCGACTCGGCAGCTTCCCATTGACCCTGCTCGATAGACTGGATGCCTGCTCGCATGATTTCGGCCAGATACGCAGCCGAGTTTAGGGTCAGGGCTAAAACGGCGGCGCTCCACTGATTGAACTTAAACGGGATCCCTAAGCTGCTCGTGATGCCGGGGATGCCAAAATAAATCATAAACAGCTGCACCAGCAGCGGCGTCCCGCGAAAAAAGTCCACATAAATGCGAGCTGCAATGCTGAGAGGCTTAAAAGTTGACAATCGAGCAATGCCGATCAGTGTCCCCAAGATTAACCCCAAGAACACCGAAGAAACTGTCAGCTGTAGCGTAATGACAGCCCCTAAAAGCAGGTTGGGAATAGCCTCTATGATGTAACCCAGCGACTCGTTCACGGGAAAGCTCCAACAGGTAAATATATAGTCAGGTGAAAGGGTAGGCAGTTGTGAGATAGAAATTTGGTGAGGTGCTAGGTGTTAGGTGCTAGGTGTTAGGTCATTGGTTATTGGTTATTGGCGTCTTTGAACAAGTCACTGGTCACCAATAACGACACCCCTTGGTTCCCTAAAACCTAAGACCTAAAACCTAAAACCCCATCCAGAATTTTCCGGGCTCACCAGATGCGTCTCTACAAAGCCGACTCAGGCAAGTCCCCGTCTGGCTCAGTGCCAAACCAGGTTTGATAAATCTCAGCGTAGGTGCCATCTGCGATCATGTCTGCGATGGCTGTATTGATGACGTCCGTATTGGGTGAATCTTTGGGTAAAGCAATCCCGTAAAACTCTTCGGTGAGCAGCTCACCCACAACTTCAACCCCCTGCACTTTGCCCGTGGTGATGGCATCTAACGTAACCGGCGCATCGTTAATCACGGCGTCGACGTTGCCGTTGGTGAGTTCTTGCAGCGCCAGCGGAGCCGAGTCAAACGTGCTGATTTCGGCATCGGGGATTTCTTTAGCTTGATCCGCACCCGTTGTGCCGATTTGAACTGCAATTTTTTTGCCTTCTAGGTCGGGGAGTGAAGCGACTTCTGTGTTGCCCTCTGCCACTGCGATCGCAAGCCCCGCCCGAAAATAAGGTCTGGAAAAGTCAACTGTCTGAGCTCGTTCTTCGGTGATGGTCATACCGCTGATGGCGGCATCAATAGTGCCCGACTGTAGCGACGGGATCAGGCCGTCAAAGGGCAGACTTTCAAAGGTAACCTCAACGCCCGCTTTCTCGCCAATGGCTGTCATCAGGTCAATATCAAACCCGACCAGTTCACCCCCATCTCCCTGCGACTCAAATGGAGGAAAAGCGGGCTCAGTACCAACGGTCCAGGTGCCGCCCGCTGCTACACCTGCATCGCCACCTGCCGCGTCAGGTGCAGCGCCATCACCGCCGCAGGCTGCCAGTACCAGGGTTGCCCCTAATCCTAAGGCTGCATTTTTCAGAAACCGAGAGCGTTTAATCATGGGTTTTACCAAAGTTTTTGATTAAGGGTTTATTTTTGCTCAAAAGATGGCTATTAGTCTACAGAGAAGCAGACCCCTAATTTGTTCATGGTGTAATAATTAACGCTGTTTATTGGTAATTTTGAGGATACGCTATTACCCATCTGTACAGGCGTTGCCCGCAACGCCTCTGCCCTAAACATTAAGGAGTTCCTGATGCCAGACGACAGGCCCGCCATTTACTTTGCTAACCTTCAAAAAAGCTTTGGTAGCTTAGAGGTGCTCAGGGGCATCAGTGGCCAAATCCATCGAGGTGAGGTGGTGTCGATTATTGGCTCGTCTGGCTGTGGCAAAAGCACGCTGTTACGCTGTTTTAACCGACTCGAAGTGATCAACGGCGGTCAGCTGGTAGTTAATGATATTGACTTGTCAAAGGCTCAGCTCAACCGCAAGCGTCTGCAAGAGCTGCATTCTAAAGTGGGCATGGTGTTTCAGCAATTTAACCTGTTTCCCCACATGACAGTGCTTCAGAATTTGACCCTGGCACCGCGCAAGGTGCTTGAACGGCCTAAGAAAGACTGTGCTGAGCTGGCCCGGCAATATCTAGATAAAGTGGGGCTGCTCGAAAAGGCAGACGCCTACCCCGATCAGCTATCAGGGGGCCAAAAGCAGCGGGTTGCGATCGCACGCTCCCTCTGCATGGAGCCCGAAATTCTGCTCTTTGATGAGCCCACCAGTGCCCTTGATCCCGAGCTAGTCGGTGAGGTTCTAATCACCATGCGAAACCTGGCTAAAGAAGGCATGACCATGGTGGTTGTGACTCACGAAATGCAGTTTGCCCGTGAGGTGGCTAACCGGGTGTTATTTCTCAATAAGGGCCAGGTCGAAGAAGAGGGCGATCCCCGACAGGTGCTGGGTAATCCCAGCAGTGAGCGATTGCGAACTTTTTTAAGTCGGTTGAATATGGCGCTAGCCTAGGGCTAGACAGGGCGCTAACCTAAGGCTTTTTGCGGCGTCCCCGTTTCGAGCGCTGGGCAGCGGCCCTGGCTTTCTCGACCCAATGCATAAGCTGTTCCGCATCCTGAAAGATCGTGGCTGGTAGCTGATAATATGACATCTCTACCGGGGTTCCCTTGCGGTTATACGTAAAGGGGGCCATTTCGTGCTCAAGGTAGTCTGCCTTATTCTCACCGTCTATTTTGAAGTAGAGGGTTTGATAAGCAATTAATCCAAACATGACCCCTTCGGTATACAGGCCATAGCCGCCAAACATTGACCGTGCCGTCACGGGTGCCACCTGATTGAGCTGATGCACAACGCGGTCTTTATAGGCAATGTCTGCGGGCAAGGGCGTAATGGGGCCTCGTTGAACGATATTGGACGATTGAAGCATGCGATCGCACGCAACCTTGGCAACCGCCAGACCTGTTGTGTTCCCGCAAGGAACACTCAAGCTTTCAAACTAGATGTGGAATAAATTGAGTCTGCTACTGTAAAAAAGTAATGTCCAAAAAAGAAATCTCAACTGTTCAGGAAATTCCTTCTATCCAGCTGTAAAGCTAATAGCTAGTCGGAAGCCTGAAATAGTTGACTCATTCCAAACCTGTACCGTCATTTTGCTTGATGTGCATCCATATTTCAAAGACTAGTGGGACATTTTGGGATCTATAAAAGTATGACGTTCTCTCGTTTATTCTCAGCTGGTATATTAGGTTTAGCCCTGACTTCAGTTGGGTTGCCTGCATTAGCAACGCCTGAAATTGCCAGTGGTGACCGGATGTTAGATACCAGCTTAGACGGGTGCTTAACGCGGGCAGATACTTTCGTAAACACCTTAGATATCCAAATCAGTAGCGGTGAAATTGATCGCACCGGCTACTTTGATGATGGAGCCTTTCGTATTCTCTGCTATCCAAACCCTTACAGTGTCGAAGAGAGCAGCATGGTCATAGTCTTTGCTGCCCACGATACAGATTTTGACGTAGCCACCACCTTTGTCCAAATTGCCCTAGAAGAAATGGATCCTCAATAGGGCCGTGAAATTTCACGGCCCTACTGGAACAAATCATCGAAATCCTTGCTTCAAAGCCGCTAGCCCCTGGCGATAGATCTCCCTTGCATAGTCTGTCCAAACGCCCTGACCCCAGCACTGAAAGCAGCTGGTTTGTAGCAGCAAATTGTGTAACAAAGCGTTGAGATAAGCGGGCTTTGAGTAAAGCGCCGCGCGGTCATCAATCGGGACAGCCGCAACCGCTTCATGAAACCGAACACTGAGCTGCTCCATCGGTTGTAATACGTTTGGGTATTCCGATATCCAGCTACGGTTGTTTGTCCAAGCGCTCTTCTCCATCACAAACTCACCTACCTGCTGTTTTAAGACGTCAATGGCCGTAGCAACTGCTTCAGGCGTGGGGGCGGCTGTGCCAATCTGCTGCCACAGCTGTGCGTGTCCAATCGCCTGACAAATGGGTAAGTCATTTTCTTTAACGCCAGCAGCTTCGATGAGTTCTAGATACTCTGTCCCATTCATTCCGACGACGCCCCTGCGGCCCTGATCTCCTTGGCCCATATCATGCCAAGCCCGCTTAAAGGCACCCGGAAATTCGTTCATCATCGCACCGCCATTTTCCCCATCAGAAATTTGGGTGACCAGGGGTGGAATATCGAGACCCCCCACAGAG
>JBCBZL010000306.1:0-5912 GCA_039815385.1 Cyanobacteria bacterium P01_A01_bin.114 | reverse complement strand
GCTGCGACATAAGGAGCGGTGGGCAGGCTGAGTGCGCGATAGACTTCACGCTGACCGGCAATGCCCCACTCATCAAGAGGACCGGTGCCGCCAACCACCAGGCTGTAGCTGATGAGACGCATGTAGTGCTTGATGTCGCGCAGGCACTTTGACTTGAAAGTGTCGGTGGAGTTAGCCTCACCGGAGTTGTTCAGGTAAGGATACTTCTTGATGCAGGCATCGTAAGCTTCTTTAGCCACATTGTCCAAGTTGCCAGCGAGCTTTTCAGCGGCTTCTAGACGAGCCGAGGCGCGCTGAAGGCTACCCTGAACTGACTCGAGGTCAGAGGCAGAAGGAAAACGGCCAGCAGCATCAGCAGCAGCGATAACCGTGGTAACAACAGATTTCATCGTTCTTTTTTCTCCAGTATTAACTTGATCGGTTGATGTTGTTTCATAGATGGGCTAAGAGCCTACAAAATTAGGTTGAAACTCTTAGCCCCATTGCAAGTGAACCGGTGCAGTTGCACTTAAACTGCAGCCACTTCCGGACGTTTGCCCGATGAGAAAAACTCAAGGTTGCAAACCGGATGTGGTTTAGCTCAGGGCAGCAATGACGCGATCAAAGTAGCCACCTGCTTCAGCAACCAAGCTAGCGCAGCGATCTTCAACGACTGGGCTACCCATCTTACGAAGCTTGTCGCCAGCGCGGGCTTCACTGGGGTTGTCTTGGATGTGAGCGGTTGCTTGTGCCTTCATGATTTGAACGGCGCGCACGGTGGAGGTGACGGGCACACCCAGCGCAGCGTAGGTCTCCTTAAGACCGTTTAAGCAGCGGTCGTCGAGCACGGAGGCATCGCCAGCGAGTAGGGCATAGGTGACATAGCGTAGAACGATTTCACCATCGCGCAGGCAAGCAGCCATGCGACGGTTGGGGTAGCAGTTGCCACCGGCTTGGATCAAGCCTTGGTTTTCGCAGATCATCCCAGCGATCGCATCAGAGACCATGCAGCTTGCGTTAGAAGCAATGGCGTTAACAGCGTCGAGACGACGGTTACCAGAAGATACGAAGCTCTTGAGAGCAGATAGATCGTTGATAGGGGCGGTGCTAGCGTCAGCAGAGACTACCGCTCTGGAAAAAGCGTCAAGCATTGAGCTCTCCTTTTTGTTATTAAAAACTTTTCAACACAATTGACCGGCTCGATAGCACAGGGATTAATAATCAGGGATTGATAATCAGTGCGCTTGACAAAAGCGCAGCGCCTGGCAAATCAGCTATCGGTCGGCGCGGTCATTATTGAACATAGTGAATCGTCGGCACCGTCGTCCCTTTTATTAGGAACAAAGCAACATTCTGTTACAAGAATCACGATTTGTTAATGACAAACGGCGGCTCACCCCTGAAAATGGAATTTAGATCGCTCAGCTCTAGGACTGTAAATATCAATGACTGACCCTACAAATACCGCAACTCCGCAGCAGTTGGATGCAGCTCAGCCTGCGGCTCAGCCTACCGCTCAAGAGGTAGCAGAGCTGATCACCGAATTTGAGACGTATCGCGAACGCTTAGTCAATGACACTCTGGACGCGGCCAAACGCGCCAAAATGTCCAAAAAGGAAACCATGGCTAAATTAGAACCTGAGCTTGCTAAAGTAGATGCGGCTCTGCAGCAGCTGCGCGCACAGCAGGCCCAGCTAGTCGCCGATAGTTAGGCCCAGCTTTGATGAGGGCCAGCTTTAATAAATGGTTAGGGGCTCGCCCAAATATTAAGACCCCGGCTGAGGTGGGTGAAAGGCGAAAGGCGAAACGAAAGGCGTTAACATCAGCCATGCCCCCTGGGCTATAAGGCGGTGGTTTATTTAATTGCAAGCGCCTTAGTGAAAGGCCGTGAGTCAAAGGTCGTGAGTGAAAGAACAGTTTGGTCAAGAGTACGGTGATGAGTAACGCAAGTATGCAGTCTGCAGATGAGGCCACGCTGAGGGCTCAACAAACAACGGATGCCCTGATCAAAGAGGTCAATGAGCAGCTTGATTTGCTGACGTTTGATCCTGATAACCACGGCTTACTCAAGCAAATGGTGGAGAGCTTTTCAGATGCTCGGGGTCTGGTGCGTTTGCGGATTGCCGAAACCCTGGGGCAAATTGGGGAGCCGGCTACCCCTGTGTTAATCGAGGCGCTGGCTGGGCATCCCAATGAAGTGGTACGTCGGGCCTGTGCGAAGACGCTGACGCTAATTGCCGATCCGGCGGCCATTCCTACCCTGGTTCATTCGTTTCTCCACGATGAGGACACGGTGGTGCAGGGGTCTTCGGTCGGGGCGCTGGCTAGAACTGGCAAACCCGCTGCCCCCGAGCTTCTCAAAATATTGGAGGAGCCTAAACATCCCGAAACTATTAAGGGCCATGCGGCTTGGGCGCTGGCCTTTATGGGGGCAGAGGCTAAAGATTTGCTTTATCAGGCACTTCACTCAGACTCTGATGAAGTCAGGGCTGCGGTGATTGGCGCGATCGCAAAAGTTGCCCAAGAAGAGCCCCAGGCGAGCAACTTTGATATTCTGATCAATGCCCTAGACGACCCCGCTGAAAACGTCCGCTGTGAGGCCGCTGCCGTTTTGGGTAACCTTGCCCACCAGCCCGCCGTGCCGAAGCTGATCGAACTGCTGCAACACCCCGAATTTGAAACCCGAAAATCGGCGGCGCTGTCGCTGATGAAAATCGGGGATGGGGATGCGATCGCGCCTTTACAAACCGCAATGACCCAAGAAAATGAGCCCAGCGCCCAGTCGGTCTTTAAACTGGCCATCTCTCAGCTTGAGAAAAAATTATCCAGCCCTGCGGCGGACGATTGGGGATAAGACCTCACATGAACGATCAGAATCTTGATCAAAATCCTTTGAGAAACCAGCTCAAACAAGATCTAGAGACCTCGGAATGGCTGCAAAAATTTAAGGCCATCAATCAGCTACTACAGACCCTAAAAGCAGAGATTCCCCTGACCCGGCTATGTGACCTCAAGTGGGATACCACCCACGATCGGCTATTAATCCATTGCCCTAACCCAGAAACACAGACTGCCCTTAGTAAGCAATCCCAGGCCCTTGCTCAGCGAACGGGCTGTGCCAGGAGACTCGTGCTGAAGTATTCTGGGCACCCTGATATCACGGTTGAACCCTGTAATTTTCCTGACTAAGCAATTTTCGTGACTAAGCATAGAATAGACAGGGTTAACTAAGGTGTCAGTCATTATGCCATCGTCTGAAAACATCCACGATTTTCGTCAAGAGTTAGATGCCGTTCTGCGCCTTAAGGATGACGGCGGGTTTCATTACACCTACCAAGCTCAGCAACTCGCTCAGAAAGCTCAGCAAGCTCGCCAATGGTCTGTTTTGCTCAAAACCCCCCTCAATCGTTGGCAGCAAACCCTCAAAGATACTCGGTTTGTTCTTGACGAGCTTCAGGCCAACGGGATTAATCTGGAAAACTAAAGAGAACCCTGGCTAGCTACCCTCAACTCTAAGGCATACCGAGGTCGGCTAAACCCAAAATAGTCCCTAACCCGAAGCGTAGCCATTCCCCTTGGGCTATAGGGCGAAAGGGGCTTGGTTAATTTTAAGTCTGGAATCAGGCAGATGGCGGTTGATTGTTGCGCACCAGCTCTAATCTTGACAGAGCGCTGGTTGCAGTCTCTTTGACATAGCTATCAATCGAGTCGTCCTGAGAGAGTTCGGCCAGCAGCTGGGCCGCAGATTCGCTGCCCACAGAGGCTAATGCATTTACAATTGATACCGCCAGTGCAACATTATCTGTTGTCTTTAGGGCCTCTACTAAAATATCTTGAGCCGCTTCTCCTATTTCGCCAAGGGCCATGGCAGAGGCAATGTTCACGACAGGGTTAGCATCGTGTAGAGACTTTTTGAGCCCGTCTAAACCGGCTTGCGGAAAGGGCTCGTTTGGGTAATTGAGGGCTACTTGAGCCAGCGCCTTGGCGCAGCTGCCGCGCACTGTTACGTTGTCGCTGTTGGCAAGGGGGTCTACGATAAACGAGACTGTGTCTGGCCCAATCATCCCTAGGGTCTTAACCGCCGCCCGTCGATAGACTACATCTTCATCGTCGAGGGCACTCATCAAGCGAGGAATGGTTTGCTCATCTCGGCTCTCGGTAATCTCCCGCATTGCCCGATTGCGCATGTGGGGGTTGGGGTGCTTGAGCTGTTCAAAAAAAGAATCTTGCGTCATTGTTCCTGATCAAATCGTCCCTTGTTAAATCGTCGAAGGTACTAAGGTTGCCGCTTTAGCTCGCACGGCCCAGTCAGAATCTTCAACTAAGCGGCTAGCGTTATTATCTCCCAATTTATCCAGCGCTATCAATGTCGCATACTTCAAACTCCAAATGGGCGTGTCTAAACAGCGCACCAGCTCTGAGATAGCCCGCCGATCGCCTAGTTCACCGAGGGCTAAGGCTGCGGCAGCCCGAGATTTTTGAAACTGCGGTAGCGGATTGTGTAAGGCTTTGACCAAAAAATCATAGGCGGGCTGATGCTTTAACCAGCCAAACAGTTTAACGACATGGTAGTGGGCTCCGTAGTCGTTATGGGCCTCTGACTCATAGGTGTCAAACAGCGCGGCGGGCAGCTCGTCAGCGTACCTGGCCAACAGGGTTTTAGTGGCTAGATAACACCGGCCAAAATCGGTCTGATAGAGTTCTCGAATGGCAAATGCTAACGCCGGAGGCTGATCGTATTCGTGGACCAGGGTCAGGGTATCGGGGTGATCGATCAAAGCCTGTTCTAAACTCGACTGTACGTCGGCAAACGTGAGCGTGCCTGCTGCAATGCCAAGCTGGGCCAGGGTGCGGATAGCCCGTAAACGAAAGACAAGAGAGATGGGGCAGCGTGCGATCGCAGGAATGGCATCGTAATATCGAGCATCAATCAAGTCTTGCAGACAGCCCCGGCGGGCATTGATATTATCGCTTTGCAACAGCGCCACCACGTTTTCCATGGCGGCATAATCTCCTGTAAACCGGCACACAGCCGACACGGCAGCAATGGCAGTCGGCTCATCCTCAGCTTCCACAAAAGGTCGAATTCGCGCGAGTGCCGGGACATACTCTAAATTAGCCAAAGTGTGAATAATGACTCGATAGGTCTGATTAGGCTGCTCTAATAGCTGGGCAACGGCTTCTAAAATCTCGGCATCCTGGGTACCCATTTCACCGATGGCCCAAACTGTTACCTCGACCGTGTAGCGATCGTCATCGGTCAGACAATCACTAATGATCGGCAGGGCTTGCTTAGCCTTGAGCTTCCCCAGAGACTCGATGGCTTTTCTACGGGTAATCCGATTGTCCAGAATATCCTCTGTCTTTTGGACCGCCCTGATCAGAGCATTTACAGCCGCCTCAGAGGGAAACGCCGCTAGCTGGGCCGCTGCCACATAGCGTGAATCGTCTTCTGCTAGCTGGGCCAGGGGCGTATCTAGGAGGGCAATGGCCTCGTCTTCGGTGAGGGCAAACAGATTTAAAAAGCGCTTGTCCATAACGGCCAATCAGTAGACATAAAAATGGGGACTCTCACCCCAACACGCTACCTTGAAAGGCACCGCATTGCACTAAGAACCCCCAAATGTGCTGATAGGCAAAGCCCGATAGGCTAAAAACTAGTCAGCAATAGGTCTGTCAAACTCACCTATGAGAGGGAGTTGATGACGTAGTCGAGCATCGCGTTGTACTCAGTCAGTGCCTGAGCAGACATGTCGCGAGGCGCACAGCCGCGAGTCCGAGCAAAGCTCAGGGCTGCGACATAAGGAGCGGTGGGCAGGCTGAGTGCGCGATAGACTTCACGCTGACCGGCAATGCCCCACTCATCAAGAGGACCGGTGCCGCCAACCACCAGGCTGTAGCTGATGAGACGCATGTAGTGCTTGATGTCGCGC
>JBCBZL010000398.1:0-3393 GCA_039815385.1 Cyanobacteria bacterium P01_A01_bin.114 | reverse complement strand
GACCGGACTGCTCTACGGCTTTTTGAGCCTGGGGGTCTACCTGTCCTTTCGGATACTCAAATTTCCCGACCTGACCGTGGACGGCAGCTTTCCCTTAGGGGCGGCAGTAGCCGCCACCCTGATTGTTGGGGGGCATTCTCCATGGTTGGCGACGGGTGCTGCAATGATGGCAGGTGCTCTGGCGGGTCTGTGTACGGCAGTGCTGAGCGTCCACCTCAAAATTCTGAACCTGCTGGCCAGCATTCTCACCATGATTGCGCTCTACTCTATCAACTTACGTATCATGGGCAAACCGAACCTGCCCCTCCTTAATCAGCCCACTGTATTCGATGGGCTCAGTGCCCGGTTACCCGTCTGGGCGCTCTTGCTCATTGCTTTGGTCGTTGTCAAAGTGGCTGTTGACACCTTTCTCACCTCAGACCTGGGGCTAGCCATCCGCGCCACTGGCATGAACCCCATCATGGCCAAAGCTCAGGGCATTTTCACCGACCATTTGATTTTGCTGGGAATGGCCCTCAGCAATGCCTTAGTTGCCCTCTCCGGTGCCCTATTTGCCCAGATCAACGGCTTTGCCGACGTCACCCTCGGCGTGGGCACCGTTGTTGCTGGCCTTGCCACCGTCATCCTGGGCGAAGCCATTTTCCCGAATCAAACCGTCCGCTGGGCCACCCTCGCCGTGATCGCCGGTTCCCTCGTCTATCGCCTCGCCATTGCCCTCGCCCTCAACGCCGACTTCCTCGGCTTCCGCGCTCAGGATCTCAACCTGGTGACCGCGATTTTGGTAGTGATTGCGCTGGTGGTGCCAGGGTCAAAACTTTCGACAAAAGGGCAGAAGGCGAAGGGCGAAAGGTAAAGGGCGAAAGGGAGCAGCAAAACAAGGCTAGCAAGTTCTAATTTTTCTAGAAGTCCAAGCAGTTTCGCCTTCCCCTCTCCACCCCTCCCCACCCCTTCGCCTTTCGCCTTGCCCCTTTCGCCTTCCCCTCTCTACCCCATGCTCTCCCTCTCCGACATCCAAGTCACCTTTAACCCCGGCACTCCCCTAGCCAAGACAGCTCTGCTGGGGATTGATCTGACGATTCCGATGGGTCAATTTGTCACGGTGATTGGCAGTAACGGGGCGGGTAAATCGACACTGCTGAACGTCGTGAGCGGCGATATTCGGCCCAATCAGGGTCGGGTTTTGATTGATGGGCAGGCGGTCACCGGCTGGTCGGCAGCTAGGCGGGCGGCGATGGTGGCGCGGGTGTTTCAAAATCCGCTGGCGGGCTCCTGCTCTGACCTCACCATTGAGGAAAATTTGGTGCTGGCGCTTAAACGGGGGCACAGTCGAGGCTTAAAACCGGCGCTCAATCGACGACTGCGGGAGCAGTTTCGGGCACGGCTGGCCAATTTAGGGCTGGGGTTAGAAAATCGGCTGCGCGATCGCATGGGTCTGCTCTCGGGCGGGCAGCGTCAGGCGGTCAGTTTGGTGATGGCAACCCTGGCCCCTACCAAGATTTTGCTGCTAGATGAGCACACCGCTGCCCTGGATCCTAAAACCGCTGCCTTTATTTTGACGCTGACCCAAACCCTGGTTGTAGAGCAGCAGCTCACCACTTTAATGGTGACCCATAGCATGGCTCAGGCCCTTGACTTGGGAGAGCGTACCCTGATGCTCCACGAGGGGCGGATCGCCTTAGATATTACCGGAGCTGAAAGGGCAAATCTGCAGGTCAGCGATCTGCTCGCCAGGTTTGCCAGCCAAAAACAGGCCATTTCAGATGATGCGTTACTCCTGGGTTAATTGTTGTCGAGCAGGCAGCAAAAAATGACAAATCTATCTCCCGAGGCGATTTTTGATAGTACAATTGAACTTCAAGCGAGGAGAGAGGGCACTTCATCTAAGTAAAAATTGTCAAAAGGTTCAGCGTAATTGCTCTATCTATCCCAGGATATGTGTGGGATTGTGATTGTTTAGGACTAGTGTTCAGACTACCTAACGCCGCATGACATCGCGTTAAGAAAGTTTGCAAAAATTAATGTGTCATGCCCGCTACTAAATCTTCCTGATTTTGTCGCCAATGATGCAATCTGTCTGGGTTTAAGCGGGTACCCTATGGGCATAAAAAATTGATGCACTGCGATGTTCAGGGGCTGACTACCACAAATCTTTTATTCAAATTTAAATTTTGTTTCTCATAAAGTTTCAATACTTCAAGTTTCAATACTCCAATGTCGGAAATGTGATGCCGGAAACGTGGGTAGTTTCAAACCGTTTACCCGCTTATTGCGAATAATTGACGGGGTATTTAGTTACGCGGGTGTTTAGTTTTAGACAAGGGAGGTGATTTTGCGGAAGAGGTCTGAATAACTATATATTCGCAGACCTGACTTTTAGAGTTAGCCTTCGGTTCATATATGTTTTCGCTATGTACGGTTAGCCTGTTGGGATTATGAGAGCGCCTCAAACATCAAGTGATCTAGTCCGCACTTACCTGAAGGAGATTGGTAAAGTGCCCCTTTTGACCCACGAGCAGGAGATTATCTACGGCAAGCAAGTGCAGAAGCTAGTTGCTCTGCAAGCAGTCCACGAAAAACTATCAGAAACTTTAGAACGCCCCGCGACTCAATCTGAGTGGGCCACTGCGGCAGAGCTCTCCGAAGCAGACCTCTCGAATTCAATTCAAGAAGGGAGTTTGGCAAAACGCCGAATGATCGAAGCGAATTTGCGCCTGGTGGTTTCAGTAGCCAAGAAATATATTAAGCGCAGTGTTGACTTACTTGATCTAATTCAAGAAGGCACCATCGGCATGCAGCGCGGTGTCGAAAAGTTTGACCCGACCAAAGGCTATCGATTTTCAACCTACGCCTACTGGTGGATTCGTCAGGCAATTACGCGTGCGATCGCAGAAAAAAGCCGCACCATTCGCCTCCCCATCCACATCACCGAAAAGCTCAACAAAATCAAAAAATCACAGCGCCAGTTCGCCCAGCAAAATGGCCGCGTCCCCACCATCGCCGAAATCTCTGAAGACACCGGCCTCACCACCAAGCAAGTCCGCGAATATCTCGATAAATCTCGCCAGCCCCTCTCCCTCGACCTGCGCGTAGGCGACAACAAAGACACCCAACTCAGTGACCTCCTCGAAGATGACGGCCCCGGCCCAGACGACTACGCCACCCAGTCCTCCCTTAAGAGCGACCTGCGCCGCATCCTGGCCGACCTCACACCTCAGCAGCAGCAGGTTATTTCACTCCGCTTCGGCCTAGAAGATGGTAAAAACATGACCCTCGCCAAAATCGGCGGCATTCTAGAAATCAGCCGTGAGCGCGTTCGCCAAATTGAGCGAGAAGCGCTGACTAAGCTGCGCAAGCGTCAAGGCGACATGCGTGAGTATCTAGCAGGATAGAGTG
>JBCBZL010000064.1:0-17506 GCA_039815385.1 Cyanobacteria bacterium P01_A01_bin.114 | reverse complement strand
GCCCGACGTAGTCGCGTGTTTCGCCCGTGATCGTCACCGCATTCTGCGGGAACACCGCAGAAGCGTGAAAAAGGGCACCATGATTCGAGACAGTGACAAAGGCCAACCCGATATGGGAGTCCCGTCGCTACAATTCGGACGTTGCCGCACAAGCAACCGCCGGTGAATCGATCCATGCTGCATTTCCTCTAAAATCAAGCAGTCGGAATGCTTCAACGAATAGCATTAATACGCTTCTCATGTATCCGCCGCTGCCGCTACTAATGCCGCGAGAAAGAGGTATGGTGGTGCACACGATGACTGCTAGCAAATTATTAAACCGATAGTTTCGGTTTAATTCACCTCTACGAGTAGTTAAGTCGAAACTTTCCAGATAACATCCTTATCTAAACCGACTCCGATCTTCTCACCCGTTATCTACCACCCAACTCCTCCTTAACATCTCGAACGAATTCATCGATCCGCTCAAAGGTGCTGTTCCACGAGCACATTAGCCGGGCACCGCCGACGCCGATGAAGGTGTAAAAATGCCAGCCGCGCTGATGCAGCGACTCGATCAGGGCAGGGGGCATTTCAACAAAAACGCCATTTGCCTGACGCGGGGAAATGAACTTTAGCTCAGGCAGGGCAGCGAGCTGTTCTTCCAAATAAGCGGCACAGCGGTTGGCATGGGCAGCATTGGTCAACCAGGCTCCGGTCTCCAGTAAACCAAGGAACTGGGCTGAGACGTACCGCATCTTAGAGGCCAACTGGCCCGACTGCTTGCAGTGATACTCAAAGTCTTGGGCCAGGGATTTGTCAAAAAAGAGAATCGCTTCCCCCAGGGCCATGCCGTTTTTGGTGCCGCCAAAACAAAGAACATCTACACCGCTGCGCCAAGTGATATCGGCGGGGCTCACATCCATCGAGGCGACCGCATTAGAGAATCGGGCTCCGTCCATGTGGAGTTTGAGCTGGTTGCTGTCGCACACTTCCCGAATGCCCTGCAACTCGTCCAGAGAATATAGCGTCCCTAGTTCCGTCGCCTGAGTAATACTCACGGCTTTAGGTTTGGGGTAGTGCAGGTCACTGCGCTTATTGACCAACAACTCAATTGACGCTGGCGTCAGTTTACCCTGATCGCCCTGCCCCAGCAGCAGCTTTGACCCGTGGGTAAAGAGCTCCGGCGCGCCGCATTCATCGGTCTCTACATGGGCGACTTCGTGACAGATAATGCTGTGGTATGACCGACATAAGGTCCCCAGGGCAAGCGAGTTGGCGGCGGTGCCATTAAAAACAAAAAAGACTTCGCAATCGGTCTCAAAAATCTCCCGAAACAGATCGGCAGCTCGTCGAGTCCACTCATCTTCACCGTAGGCTTTGGCATAGCCCGCATTAGCCCTGGCCAGATATTCCATCACCTCTGGGCAGATACCAGAGTAATTGTCGCTAGCAAACTGTTCAAGCACGATTCACCCCACTACCCATTACCCATCACCCATCACCCACCACCCACTACCAAACCGCCCCCAAATACTCCCGCCGCATCCGCGCGATCGCACTAATCGAAATCCCCTTCGGGCAAACCGCTTCGCACTCGCCGTGGTTAGAGCAGTCACCAAAGCCTTCGGTGGACATTTGTTCGCTCATATTAAGGACGCGCTGTTTGCGTTCTACCTGCCCCTGGGGTAGTAGAGAGAGATGGGACACTTTAGCCGCAGCGAAGAGAGAGGCTGAGGCATTAGGACAAGCAGCAACGCAGGCCCCGCACCCGATGCAGGCAGCATAGTCAAAGGCCTGATCGGCATCAGGTTTAGGAACCAAGATGGCATTGGCTTCGGGGGCAGAGCCGGTTTTGGTCGAGATAAACCCACCCGCCATGAGAATTCGGTCAAAGGCGGTGCGATCGACCACTAGATCTTTGATCACCGGAAACGCTCTGGCACGCCAGGGCTCAAGGGTAAGGGTGTCACCCGCTTGAAAGTGGCGCATGTAGAGTTGACAGACACTGGTGCGCTGCTGAGGGCCGTGGGCTTGCCCATTAATCACCAGGCCACACGAGCCACAGATGCCCTCGCGACAGTCATGGTCAAACTCAACCGGCACCTCACCCTGATGGATCAGCTGCTCGTTGAGGACATCCAGCATTTCTAAAAACGACATATCTGGGTGAATGTCGTCAACGGTATAGCGAACAAACTGCCCCTCGGCCTTGCGGCTCGACTGCCGCCAAATTTTAAGGAAAAGTTTCATGAGCAGAAGGATATCCTTACCCCGCATCCGGTGATTTGAGTTTTCCCGTAGGGCAAACGTCCGGATGTGGCCAAGGTTGAGTTTCAATTTTAATGTTAACGGATGTGCTGCCCAGTTAGAGGCTCTATGATAAGGGCTGAGCCCTGCCCAGGCGCGATTAAGCCATGTCTAACCAGCCTTCCAAGAAGCCCGGTCAAAACCCTAAATCTAAAACCCAAAAACTGCCATTGCGAGCAGTGTTGGTGATCCCATTTATTTTGCAAATTGCGGTGGCGGTGGGGCTAACCGGGTACTTTTCGCTGCGAAATGGGCAGCGGGCGGTTAATGATGTGGCCTCTCAGCTGCGTAGCGAAATCGCAAATCGCATCGAAGAACGCCTGATTGATCATGCTGAGACCCCACATTTGCTCAATCAAATCAACGCGGCGGCGGTGCGGCGGGGCGAGCTAAGGACTCAAGATGCCCTGAGTGAGCTGTATCTATGGGAGCAAATTCAATATTTAGACGATGTCACCTGGCTCTATCTGGGGGGAGAACGCAGCGGGTCATTTCTCGGGGTCACTCAAACCGCTGATAATGAATATTTGGCGGTGATCAACGATGCGTCTTCGGGGTTTAATGGCCATTACTACACCCTGGATGAGCAGGGAGAGCGCAATGAGCTGGTGCGTGTTACCCCGGTAGACTACGATGCGCGGACTCGACCGTGGTATCAAACAGCAGTCGAAGCTGAAACGGCGGTTTGGAGTGACATTTATCCTGCATTTGGGCTGCCTCAGCTAATTTTGAGTGCGGTGCTGCCAGTTTACGACGACGACGGCACGCTGCTGGGGGTGACGGGGGTTGATCTGTCGCTGGATGATATCAGCGAATTTTTGCAGCGCCTCAGCATTGGTCAGTCAGGCCAGGCTTTTATCATGGAGGAGTCTGGTTTGATGGTAGCCAGCTCAACCGGAGAAAAACCCTATAAAAATGGGCCAGATACCCAAAATCTGGAACGCATTTTGGCGACTGAGAGCAAAGATTCGCTCACCCAGGCAACGGCGCAGTTTTTAACTGAGCAGATTGAGATTGAGCAGTTTGAAGGCCATCATCAGCTCAACTTTCAATTTGAACAGCAGCGGCAGTTTATCCAGCTATCTGCGTTTGAAGATCAGCGAGGCATTCGCTGGCTGACGGTGGTGGTCTTGCCCGAGGCAGATTTTATGGCTCAAATTTGGGCCAATACCCGCACGACAATCTGGCTCTGTTTAGCCGCGCTTGCGATCGCAGCCGGGTTTGGCTTTTTCACCACCCGCTGGATTATCCGCCCCATCTTACGACTAAGCCAGGCCAGTCAGGCCATTGCCCAGCAGGTGCGCACCCCCCAGCCCCTGGCAGCCGATCAGCGCATCGGGCCGATGGGGATTCGAGAACTGGACGTCTTGGGTCAGTCTTTTAACCAGATGGCCGATCAGCTCCGCCGCTCATTTGGCACCCTCTCAACCAATAACGAAGCCCTAGAAGCCCGCGTTGCCCAAAGAACCGCCGACCTGCAGAAGGCTAAAGAGAGGGCCGACGCAGCCAACCGCGCCAAGAGCGAATTTCTGGCCAACATGAGTCATGAGTTACGCACCCCGCTCAACGCAATTCTCGGCTTTACCCAGCTGCTGCTGCGAGATCGAGCCCAGCCTTCACAAAATCGCAACAACCTAGAAATCGTCAATCGCAGCGGCGAACATTTGCTAAATCTGATCAACGACGTTTTAGAAATGTCGAAGATTGAGGCAGGCCAAATCTCTCTCAACGAATCAACAATAGATCTAAGTGGGTTTCTAGAAACCTTAGAAGCCATGCTGAGGGCACGAACAGCGGACAAAAATTTGTCACTCACCTTTCACGTTGGGAAAGCCGTACCCCAGGCGATTCGCACGGATGAAGGTAAGCTGCGGCAGATCTTGATCAATCTGTTGGGCAACGCCATCAAATTTACCAAACGCGGCAAAATCACCCTGCGGGTGAACGTAGGAGAGTCTTTAATCAAAGGACAACAAAAATCTCGAAAACCCAGAGCTTTAATCTTTTCGGTCACAGATACTGGCCCTGGGATTCCAGCCACGGAGCTAAACACCATCTTTGATGCCTTTGTGCAAGCCAGGACACTCCCCACAAAAACAAGCAAGCATAGCCAGCGGGGCACTGGGTTAGGGTTAGCCATTAGCCGACGGTTTGTACGATTGCTGGGGGGTGAGCTAGTGGCCACCAGCAAGCTGGGTAAAGGGAGTACCTTCTCCTTTGATATCCCCCTCGTGGTGGCCCAGCCTCAGCAACAACCTGAGCCTAAAATAGTTGTGGGCCTAGCGGCCAATCAACCCGACTATCGCATTCTGGTGGTAGACGACCAGCTCGACAATCGAGCAGTCCTGTGTCAGCTGCTCACCCAGATCGGGCTGAGCGTGCGTGAAGCCGACAATGGCAAAACAGCTATTGAGCAATTCAAATCGTGGCACCCTCATCTGATTTGGATGGATATGCGTATGCCTGTGATGGATGGGTATGAGGCCACCCGACAGATTCGAGCACTGGTAAAAAGGGAAAAGGGAAAAGGGAAAAGGGAAAAGGGCGAAAGGGATATAGATAAAGGCACTGGCCTTGTTTCTGCAAAAGAAAGCATCCTTGACCAAGACAGCACGGCTGCCAACCTGCCAATCTCTAATCCCCCTTCGCCTTTTCCCCTTCGCCCTTTGCCCATTATTATTGCTCTCACTGCCAGCGTCTTTGAAGAAAAGCGCGAGCAGGTGATCGCCGCTGGCTGTAATGATTTTGTACGAAAGCCTTTTCGAGAAGCCATTCTCTTCGAGAAAATGACCGAATATCTGGGGCTGCAATACGTTTATGAAACGGCTGCATCTCCTTCGGCAGCGGTCTCGCCGCCAATGATGGCGACAGCAGGTTGGGCCCACTCAGCTGCCTCAGGTCAACCCTCAAATTGGCCAGCCACCCATACCCAACCCCTGGTGAAATCGTTACAAACTTTACCTTCCCAATGGCTAGCTGAATTGCACAGAGCAGCCATCTCGGTGGATCGAGATTTGATTTTGCGGCTGATTCAAGACGTGCCGCGATCTGAGCAGCCCCTGACCCATCATCTAACTCGCTTAGCCAAGCAGTTTGAGTACGACGCCATCATCGAACTCATTCAATCAGCGGCCCATGATGCAGGGTAATTTGTTCCTCAGATTGCCATAAAAACTTCGATGAATAAATATTTGTGAGGCAAATCTAAAATTACATGACTGATTTGCAGATGGGGGGCCACGAAATTTTATGCTTGGGAATATCAACGCAACCCTACACAAAGCACCGTACAGAGCACCGTACAAAGTAACCAAGTACATTACAAAGCGCCGTGATTACACCCTCCTCCTCCCATCCGTTCAAAGTTCAAGATCACGAGGCGTTTGCCCTCAACGATCCCGATCAGGCCTGGCGCATTAAGTCTGGCCACATTGCCCTGTGTCGGATTGCCCTTGAGAATGGCAAACCCACCGGTCAGCGTCAGTGTTTCTTTACCGTCAACCCTGGCGAAGTCGTCTTCGGGGCTGCCCCGCAAGATAGTGAGCTGGTTGCGATCGCACTCGAGCCGACGGTCGTCGTCCCTGTTTAAGTCGTCCTGTTTAAGCAGCCGTTTCAAGGTTTCAGGTTTTCAGGGCTGGTGAGCGTTTCTCGAGCTGCCAGATAGCCCCAGGTATAGGTAGACTGACTCATATAGTCAATCGTGAATTCGGTCGCTGCTGGAAAGAAATAAACGTCGTAGTAGCTTTCTACCGTAGGCCAGAGAGCAGGTGTGGGAAAGGTCTCATCAGCAAAGAGACCCACTGTCCAATAGTCAGGAAATTCTGTGAGATCTAAGGGGCCATAGACCGTGATGCCCTCGGGGGGAAGCTGCCCTGTCAAACGCTGATCAATCACCAGCGGATTTTGAGGGTTACGGATGCCCAGACCGGTGGTAAAGGTCATATTGTCTGGGTTAGCCCCCACTGAAAACTGGGTCGATCGCAGCCCCTGGGCAAGGTATTGGCGGTCGCCAGTCAGAAAGTGAGCTCGGATCATATCGATTGAGTGCGGTGCGCCCCAGCTATTACCAGCCCCAATGGGGTTATAAAGCCCTGACTTGCTCCAGCCAAAGGCGGTATTTTCGCTCAAAGCACCAAACCCATCAGCACTTTGTAAGAGAGCTGCGATCGCATTTTGCTGAACATCAGCATCCACCAGCAGCTCATCTAGACGCGCATAGAGAAACGCCGCATCTAATTGGGGATATCGACTGACCGCAGCTAGATTTCCCGGCGGCTGTTGAAAGGCAGTGGTGGCTAAGAACACCTCATGCCAGGTTGCGTCACCGGTCAGCCGAAATAGCTCTAGCGCCGCTAAATTACGCTCATGCTCAACCGCCTGAGGAAGCGTTTCGCTACGGGTTTCTGCCGCCTGAACCTCCCGCTCAGCATAGACCATAGCCCGTCTAGCGCTATCTTGATAGGTCGCCGCCTGCTCTGGATTAAGAATTTTGAGAGCATTGGCCGCTCGGGCGGCGACCCCCGCATAGATATAGCTTGACCACGGGTCAGGGGCATAGGCAAAGACTTCATTAGACTCTAGCCAGCTAGTTTCACCGAATATGGGATGGCGAGACGACTCAATGCCACCGCTGATACCGCCATTTGGCTGCTGCAATCGCCGGAAAAAATCCAGCCCCCAAAGAGCTTCATCAAGAACATCAGGCAGATTATTGGCCGATTCAGGAATATTGAGATCAACCGTTGCAAAGTGGGTGGGAAACAGCTCTACCAGCTCTAGCAACCGACGAGCGGCCGTCAAATGCTGAATCCGACGATCCCAGTCACCGGCATCAAAGTAGCCGCCAGAAACATTTACAAGCCCGTCTGTTTTGCCCTCAGCCAGGGCCTCAAAAGAACTTTTATCAGGGTTGAGACCCATGCTGCTATCCATCAGAGTGGCCGTAGACTGATAGATCTGAACCCCATCATCGGGATGAAAAGCTCGAGGGCGCTCATAGTTAGTATAAGGAGCTCCGAGGGCAATCCCACTGCGCTGATGATAAAACCCTCGGGCCGATAGCTCGAACGCAGACTGCCAGGTTTCTGCAGCGATGTTAAAGACCGTAGAGCAGCCAACGCCCTCTACGCACAGTCGATATTCCCCAGGCTGGCTGAAGTCACTAAAGTCCAAAGCCTGTACTTCGGTTTGGGTATAGTCTCGTCCCCTGGGATCTTCGGCTTCGCCCGGCGTATGGGAAACACTGGCATTTCCCCGATAAACCTTTTGTCCGGTGAGCTCATCGATCAGCCAAAACCTCAAATCATCGGCATAGTCAAGCCCCCCTCCGTTCCCCATCCAGGTAGAAAGATACCCCACCTTGAGCGGGTCGTCGGGGCGAAACCCCACCTGCGAAACATGCACCGCTTCGCTGCGACTGACCAGGGGGGTATAAAGAAACTCAACTGCTCCTAGCTCAGGCAGCTGAATGGTATACGTTTGACCAATTTCCAGCGGCTTAGGCAGGTTTAGGTATAGCGTATGGGTCAGCGCCCAGTCATAATCAAACCGATCAACCCGAGCCATGTCGGTCGGCTTACTTTTGCGAAACACCGCCTGGGGAGCAGCTGCAGCTGCATAATCTGGATCATTTTTGGATGAAATTTGGTAGCTAGCCGGGCTATCGGCCAGGGTGAGATCTAACGGCTCACCGACCAGGCGATCTAAGGTCAGGAGCTGATTTTGATCTGGCCCCACCACCGAGCCTAGAAACTGGCCATTTCGCTCGACCCAGAGACGGTCACGGTTTTCGACAAACCCATCGTCTGGCTGAGCCGTAAAAGGGACGTGGCGTCCATAAATCACACTACCGACGTCGATCTGCAGGGCCAGCACGTCAGGGCTCACGGCATAAACCTGAGCAATTTCGGGGGCTTGGGCCGCCAGCGTGAAGTCAAAGGACGTCGATAACGTCTCATTCAAAGTGTCGGTTGCGATCGCGCCTAGACTCAGCAGACCGTCGCTCAAGGGCCCCCCGTTGGCAGCCTCCAACCAACCCTGATTAAGCCGAAAAGCCCCGTCGGGCCGCACCAAAAAAGTTAAATCGATCCACTGATCTTGGGGTTGATTAGCGAACCCCACCTGAAAAGAGGCCAGTGGATTATCCGTCACCACCTGCCCTGAGATTGTGGAATCTGAGGTGATTCGATCTGTGCTGCTGAGACCAGTATCGGTCTCCAGCTCAGCGTAAATGCCGGGGGCTAAGAGAGCATCTGCTTCCACGTCGGGAGCCCCGATCAGGTCTGGGGGCGGCAACGCTTCAGGCAAGGGCGTATTACTGATCTGTGACTCTACAGGTGACTCAGGCAAGCGTGGATGTGACTCGGGCAGGAGTGACTCTAGAGTATTCCCAACCCCTGAGGCAGCGGGGGCCGGTGTAGACGGCTTCGATAAATCGGCTAAAGTGCCTTCAGCATAGAGACTGAGAGGAGCAGCGCTATCTACGAAAGATGACGCTGATAGAGGGGGCTCTGAAAACAAGTCGGCAGACTCCAAACATCATGACTAGAAATACAATTCAAACGAGGCAATGCACTTGATGGACGCGCCTATACGGTTGGGAGGCATATCACCTAAGTTTGAATAGATTTGGCGGACATTAGTTCCTTCCTCCACAAACGCTATCTAACTGGCTGACCAGAGTACTACCAGAATAGAGGGGCTAAAACAGAGTCCCTGCTGTGTTGTACAAAGATGATACGATGCCTTTTACAGCTAGGGGTGCCTGCTTAGTCAGGCTGAGATCAGACCCTCAGAACCTGAGCCTGGGTAATGCCAGCGGAGGAAAGCGAAGCTTTTGACCAGCTTTTGACACACTGCGTCAGTGCTGACTCGCCAAGGAGGATAGCACTTTTGCTCTGTTTGCTTAGCGCCCCATCCAGAGCCCTTAGCATTCCCGTTTGTTGGACAAAAAGGAGTCGCATCTGTGTCGATTGGAGCCATTGCTTTACTGGTCACGCTGGTGACAGCGGCGGTGTTTACGCTACTGGGGCTTTTACACGCTAGCCGTCAGGCCAAAAATCTCGAAGACTACATGGTCAACCGCAACCAGGTGGGCGGCGGCATGGCCTTAGCTACCATCGTGGCCTCAGCGATGGGGGCCTGGATCCTCTTTAGCCCGCCCGAAGCAGGCTCTGCATTTGGGGGGATCACCGCGATTTTTGGCTACTGTATTGGCTCGGCAGGGGCCGTCGCGCTATTTTTCTGGGTGGGGCCTCGCCTGCGCCAGCTCATGCCCCAGGGCCATTCACTCAATGAATATGTCAAATATCGGTTTGGGGGAGCCATGTATTGGCTCACCGAGGTCGCCATGGTGTTTTATATGTTTATTTATCTGGCCGCCGAGCTAACCGCGATCGCAAAGGCACTCCAGCTAATTGCCAACGTCCCTTTAGGGGTGACCGCACTGGTGGTGATCACCGCCGTTTTTCTCTACGCCACCTACGGCGGGCTGAGCACCACTATCCTGACCGATGCCCTACAGTTTGTTGTGATTGTGCCATTGCTATTAGTTTGCTTCGTCGCCACGTTTATGGCCCTAGGGGGGGCAGCGGGTGCCTTTGGCAACTTGGGAGTTGACCACCCCGAGCTGCTCTCCTTGAGCAACCTAGGGGGGCTGCGATTTGGGGCCACCCTGATCATTGCAATTGTGGCAGCTGAGGTATTTAACCAAGGCAACTGGCAGCGGGTTTATGCCTGCCGCAGTGACCGGGTAGTACGGCGCTCATTTCTCGGCTCGGCCCTGCTGATTTTGCCCCTGCTGCTGATTTCTGGACTGTTGGGCTTGATGGCCGTCCAGTTCGGGCTCCAGGGCGACACTGCCTTTTTTGAACTATTGACGCAGCTGAATGCGCCTGGCTGGATCCTGATCACCGTGATCGTCCTGGCATTGGCCCTGGTGATGAGTAGCCTTGATACTTTGTTAAACGGCATTGCCAGCGTATTTACCCTAGACTTGCTGCGGCTAATGCCTGGGCAGTCGTCTGCCAAAGTTTTACAGATATCGCAGGGGCTGACGGTGCTGGTAGGGCTGCCCGCCATTGCGATCGCAGCTCAAGGCTATAGTGTGCTCTATCTCTTTTTTGTTGCCGACCTGATCTGTGCCGCCGTTCTATTTCCAGTCCTCTACGGCCTCTACAGCCGCCATGTGAGCGGCCGTACCGCCTTTTGGAGTTCTCTGCTCGGTATGGTGATTGGGCTGATCTTCTTCCCCAAACCTGACTTTACCCCGCTGGTACCCGTCCCCGGTGCCGCTGATCTGCTAAATAGCTTTGCAGCAGCTCTGGTGATCTCAACCCTGACCACGCTGGTTTGGACCACACTTGCCAAGCAAACCGGGCGGGCGACTGTTTTCAGCTACGCTGATCTGCAGCAGGCGCAGTCATATACCCGATCAATTGACCACGACAGTACGTCTGACCACGACAGCACGTCTACGATTTAGGTAGCGATGTTTTGAAACGCCGCCCCGATTACGTAGACGCTGTACGTACAACGCGTCTACGTAATTGCCAATGCCTTCCATCGGGCCTGAATGTCCGCAATGGTATAGACCGAGTCAAAGATCAGACCTTTCTCTGCATAAAGCGCTGCCCCACCCTCTTGGCGATCAACCAGTGAGAGCACCTGGTTGACCTGATAACCGGCTTCCCGCAGCCGCTCAATGGCCTTAAAGGCCGACTGTCCGGTTGTGACCACATCTTCTAAAACCACGACCGGGCTCTCGTCAGGTAGTGCAGGCCCTTCGATATAAGCTTGAGTACCGTGGCCTTTGGCCTCTTTGCGAACAATCAGGGGAGTCACAGGTTTGCCTTGATAAGCCCCAACAATACTCACCGCTGTGACGATCGGATCTGCCCCTAGGGTTAGCCCGCCCACGCCTACTGTTCCTATGGGCAACCTATCTAATAAGGCCTGCCCCACCATCAGCCCACCTTGGGGATGCAGGGTCACCTGCTTGCAGTTTATATAGTAAGGGCTGCGCTTTCCTGAGGAAAGGGCGAAATCACCCTCTTTGTAAGCCTTTGTACAGATCAGATCGAGCAGAGCAGATCGGGTGTCAGCCGCCGTTGCGGTGGTCAAATCAAGTGTTGAGATATCAGTAGGCTGTGTCATTCATTTCAGCGATTTTTGGGAATCTTAAAGCAAGGTTTGCAAATTTTCTTGTAGCTAGTAGGATGGAGGCTCATCACGATTAAAAAAGTTGTGACCCCAAAGGTTTATCTATTTTTATAGGATGGGGTAATATAAGCTCCAAAGTGTGAGGATTTTTAGGATTATGGGCATCAAGCTGAAGGGTTTACTGATTTCGGTACTTGCGATCACGGCGTCATCTGTTGCGATCTCTGAAGCTAAAGCGCAGGAAGTCAGCGTTGACCAGCCAACCGTGCTGGAGAATTTAGATAATATCCTTTTCAACCACAGCGGTGATTATTATACCAATCGAGGGCTTTTTCGCCAGCTTGACAACATTGCAGGCTTTGGCTGGATTGGCTCAGCTAACTTCCCTGAGCTAGAAAACGATCGTGATGCTGAAGCACTCGAAGAAGCCTACGCTGAGCTGCTGTTTTTACAAACCCAGAATACGGCAACGATTCGTGTACCGGATCTACGCAGCCCTTACAATACCTCTGTACAGCTGCTGCCGCTGTCTCAAGTTGGCAGCCGAGTGGTTGGCAGCGAGCTCAACTTTGAGCCCCTACCTCGCCGATAGAGCCACTGGGCTCAAATCTTCGAGCCACTGTGGCTTTATATATGAACTTCAATATCTCGTTCAGAGCACCCTGTTAGAGGCCAGAGTCTAGTGACTCTGGCCTCTAATGCTTTAAATCGATCTAGACTTTGATTCCATCCAGGATCCCATCCAAATCTGTCGCTTCTCCTGCGGGAAAAACTCAGGTTTCCAAACTGGGCATGGTTTGGTAAAAAGAATCCAGGGTGCAGGAGTTGAACCTGCCTGAGGCGAATTATGAGTTCGCTGCCTAATCCGCTCGGCCAACCCTGGCAAAAGGACGAACACAAGTAGCTACAAATTGTCTTATAAAACTATTTTATTAAAACGTTCTACAAAACGTTCAGTAACATCTACCTGGCTTACCTATGAGCTCTACCTATTAAACTAAGATAGCAAACCAGACAGGTGCAATGGATATTTAAGTACCCAGCTGTTTCTTGTCTGTTAGCGTATGTCTGTTAGCGTATCAGACACAGCTAGCTTATCAGATACGGCTAGCGCTATGTATCCTGATGACAGGGTATTCAGAATTCGAAATAGTTCTAAGATTCATCCCGTATACTACGGAGACATCTCTAAACGTGTACTTGACCCACAGGCAAGAATGAAAATCAATCCCGCGATCGCATTCACCTTAATTTTGCTGGCCATGATGGTTGGTGCAGGCATTGTTAGCTCTTCTTGGGGATATGCCTTGGGGCGTCAAGCGCTCACTGGGGTCAGACAGCCAGAGGCACGACCGTCCAGCGCGTCCACCGCTAATCGCAACGGAGCCAGCAATGGCAATGATTTTGTCTTGATGAAAGAAGACGACATTCTTAAAAACGTGAAAGCCCGCATTGAGGGTGGATTAGAAACAGCGGAATAGGTTGGTTTAAGGCAAGTTTAGAGACATAACAGGTGTCGCCACCCCCATGAATCCGCTTGGATTAGTCATTCACATCATAGGTGCGGTGCCGCTCCCCTTAAGCGGCTCTGAGGTCGGTTTACGCCTGCTTGCAATTTTTCTGCTGATTGCCCTAAATGCGTTTTTTGTCGCTGCTGAGTTTTCGATTGTGTCGGTGCGACGCTCCCGCATCAATCAGCTGGCCTCTGGTGGAGACGTACAGGCAAAAACTGTCCAAAGCTTAAAGCAAAGCATTGATCGACTCCTCTCCACCACCCAGCTCGGGATTACGCTCTCTAGTTTGGCCCTGGGGTGGATTGGGGAAGACACTGCCTCAATTTTGCTTTTGTTTTGGCTAAGGCAGCTACCTCTGAGTCCAGAGCTGTCAGAATTTTTATCTCATTCCATTGCCCTACCCCTGGCCTTTCTCTGCATTGCCTACCTCCAAATTGTGCTGGGTGAGCTTTGTCCCAAATCAGTGGCGCTAATGTATCCAGAGCAAATTGCTCGAGTGATTGGCCCCACCAGCTTAACCATCTCGCGGCTGCTTGCCCCATTCATTTGGGTCCTCAATCAGTCGACCCGATGCCTTCTCAACCTGTTTAGGATTCCTGAGCAGGTGGATGACTATCCCCAGCTCACCCCTGAAGAGCTGCAGCTGATCATTAGTACCTCAACTGAAACCCCCGGTCTCGACCAAGGGGAGCGCGAAATCCTCAACAATATTTTTGAGTTTAGGGATGTGACAGTCACAGAAATCATGGTGCCCCGAACCCAAATAGCTGCCATTGACCAAGACGCCACCCTACAAGACCTGCTTAACGAAATGGTGAACTCAGGGTATTCTCGCTATCCGGTCATTGGGGAGTCTCTGGACGATATTCGCGGCATCATTTACTTCAAAGATCTGGCTCAGCCCCTCTCAGATCATCAGATTCAGCTCAATTCTTCGATTCGACCCTGGCTGCAGGCGGCGCTCTTTGTCCCTGAGGCGCTACCGCTAAACGAGCTATTGACCCGCATGCAACGGCTAGGCCACGACATGTTTATCGCTGTCGATGACTTTGGCGGCACGGCTGGGTTAGTCACCCTGCAAGATGTCGTAGCTGAGATCATTGGTGATGTCAACACCACTCCCGCAGAGCAAGCAGAACAGATTTTACCGGTGGATGCCAACACAGCCCTGGTACCAGCCCAAATTGATATCGAAACTGTCAACGAGCAGCTAGGGCTTGATCTGCCCCTCACCGAAGACTATCAAACCTTAGCGGGCTTTGTGATTTACTACTTACAGAAAATCCCTCAAAAAGGCGAGCAGCTTAGCTATGCTGACACCTTAGATTTTGTCGTAACCGACGCTGAAGGCCCTCGGGTCAAACAAATTCGAATCACTCGTCAGGGACAGCAGCTAAAGCAACCTTCGGGAGCCTACAGTATTAGCAAACTTCACTCTGCACCCCATCCATCTGAAGACGCTCGCCAAGTTGATAACCAGCCCCTTGAGTCTCAATCGCCCTGAGACAGCTATAAAATTGACACAAATCTATGGCTCTTACCTATAATCCGTTTCAAAATAAGGGAGCGCAAAAAGCGAAATTCTGCTGGGTAAGACGGCTTGAGACTAGGTTTAGTGCTTTCGTCAAATCACCCGTTCAAAACATTTTTTAGCCAAGGTTGACGTGGTAATATCTGGTTGACTTTTGAAAATGAAAAAAGTCAACCGCAGACCATTTAGTTGATAGCGGTCCAGGTGAGGGGAGCCCAGGCGTGCACAAGCAATCATCCGAAGTATTGACTGAGGTTAGTTTTCAACGCGAGCCATCACAGCTCATTCGGGTCGGAGTCATCGGTGTGGGGAATATGGGGCAGCACCATACCCGCGTTCTCAGCCGACTCAAAGACGTCGAACTGGTTGGGATTTCAGATGTCAATATCGAGCGGGGGCTAGATACTGCTGGCAAGTATAGCGTTCGTTTTTTTGAAGATTACTCAGAACTCATCAGTCACGTTGATGCAGTTTGTATTGCTGTACCTACTCGACTGCATCACAGTGTCGGGACAGCCTGCCTTAAAGCGGGGGTTCACGTGCTGATTGAAAAACCGATCGCGGCCAACATTACCGAAGCTGAGTCTTTAGTCAATGCGGCCGCGGTTTCTAACAGCATTTTACAAGTTGGGCATATTGAGCGATTTAATCCAGCCTTTCAAGAGCTTCACAAGGTTCTAAAAACTGAAAATTTGTTAGCCCTAGAAGCACGCCGGATGAGCCCCTACTCTCAGCGGGCCAACGATGTCTCTGTTGTGCTTGATTTGATGATTCATGACATTGATTTGCTGCTCGAGCTGGCTGATTCGCCCGTGGTCAAACTGACGGCTAGCGGCAGTCGAGCAACCAACTCTCCGTACCTGGACTACGTAACGGCGACCCTAGGTTTTGCCAATGGCATTGTGGCTACGCTTACGGCTAGTAAGGTGACCCATCGCAAAATTCGTAGCATTGCCGCCCACTGCCGTGACTCTTTGACTGAGGCTGACTTTCTCAACAATGAGATCTTGATTCACCGTCAGACAACGGCCAATACGATGACTGACTATGGACAAGTGCTTTATCGCCAAGACGGTCTGATTGAGAAGGTCTACACCAGCAATATTGAGCCTCTACACGCTGAGCTAGAGCACTTTGTAAACTGCGTGCGCGGCGGAGAGCAACCGTCTGTCGGGGGCGTTCAGGCCCTCAAAGCGCTTCGCCTGGCTAGCTTAATTGAACAGATGGCGTTAGATGGTCAAGCTTGGGATACCAACGGGATTGATCTAGATAGCGAACTGAAGGCGCTGACGGTGGCGCTATAAGAGGCGGCACCGGAAAAAGCGGCATCAGAAAAGGCGGTACCGGAAAAGGCGGTACCGGAAAAGGCGGCCCTGAAAAAGGCGGTAGCGTCTTTACAGGTTTTCCTCAATCAGCCTGGCGAGCTTTCGAAATGTCTGAGATCGCAAGCTGGTTTTGAATGACTGTTTGGATGCGATCGCATACTACCTGGTTGCCTGTCGGGCTGAGATGAATGTGATCGCGATACCAGCTTTTGATGTCGCCCTGGTTGCTAAACTGGTCGCTAAAAACAGGCAGTAAATCAAGATAGGGTAAAGTTTGCTCAGCGACAAACGCATCCACCCGTTCGCGAGCCGTGACCTCATAGTCGCGTGGCCCCGATAGCACCTCTCGTTTTAGCGGTGTCATCACCAAAATTAGCCGACCGCCTTGGGAGTCAACCTGCTGTTTAATCTGCTGCACCGCTTTTAGATTAAGCCCCACACGGTCGCCGGGTTCAGCTTGGATGGCTTTGAGCTCGGGGATGGGGATGGGCTTTTTGAGATAGCGATTGGCCAGCTCAACCAGGGCAAATCGGGGAGAGATATTGGGATAGCTGCGATCGCGACCCACCTGTAACGATGTGGGCTCAGTTGCAAACAAGTCATCCGTATTTAGAACCAGCACCACCAGCTGAGACTCAAACGTCCCAAAACGTTCAAGATAGGCCTTTTGATTACGCGGCCCCCAGGAGTTAGCTGAGGCGTTGAGTACCTCAACGCGGCTGTAGGCCTTGGGTAGAGCCGGTAGAGAAAGCGTAAGCGACTGCTCTAGTAGCGCCGACAGGGTCTGGGTTTGATCGGTCCACCAGTTGCCATTGACAATAGAATCACCGATTAAAAACACCCGCAGTGTCTGGGCCGGTTTGGGCACCGTGGGGGCGTGCGATCGCATGGAATATTGGTTGATTTCAATCCGATTACCAAAACGCCGCAACCGCTGGTCAGGGGCCAGCAGATATCCAATTTTGTCATCAGCTTGATACAAGGGCGGGCGACCAAACCCAAACAGCAGCTGTAGCAGACCTTCTACGATTGCGATGCCCATCAAAATTACGATGAGTCCAATCCCAATTGCTTTCACAGCTTTTTACCTAATTTTGACTTGAACCTCGGCCACATGCAGAACCTGTAGTTTGCTCTGTAAGGGAGTTTGCCCTACACGAAAAGCTTAAGTAACCGGATGGGGTTTAGCTTACACACCCAACGTCTGAAATTTTCTGGGAATACTGGAGATGTTCTATTTTACGACATACATCTTAAGGAGCACTGAGCGAATGACTCAACTAGTTCCCGTCAAATTGGAAGACGGCTCTGAAATTTATATTGAAGCCAGCGACAATGTCCAAATATCGTCTTCTGGCCCCGCAGCCCCGGCAGAGCAAGTCCGCGGCGGGCAAAAAGGAATCTTCGGCAACGGTTCCCGTGGGGTGACTCACTATCCTGGTGGTCTAGACTCGAGCGTACCGAGTAGCGGTAGCGCTATCGTCGCCCAAAACTTTAAGGCCTTAGAAAGCACCATCAAAACCTATACAAACCAGACCCTGAATGCCTTCAAAGAACTCGCTAGAAGCACTTCACAAGGCATGCCCGAGCCCGAAACCTGCCAGATTGAGCAGTGCTTTCGAGGCCAGTAGGTGTATGGAAGAGCTCATGGAAGAGCAGCCTACAAAGACTAGTCGCAGAGGATCGAG
>JBCBZL010000376.1:0-4153 GCA_039815385.1 Cyanobacteria bacterium P01_A01_bin.114 | reverse complement strand
CCTCCGAGACCGACAGCATGCCACCGGTACCCGCCGTTGGATCGTAGATGCTTTTGTAAATCCCCGGCTGAAAAATATCCGTCTCGTCACTAAACATCAGATTCACCATCAGACGAATCACCTCACGGGGCGTAAAGTGGTCCCCCGCTTCTTCATTAGCTTGCTCGTTAAACTTGCGAACCAGCTCCTCAAATACATAGCCCATAGCCATTGGGCTCAGACTCTCGGGTGACAGATCGATCTGAGGACTACAGAACTCTTGGATGATTAGGAAAAGCCGATTATTCTCATCCAGCTTCTGAATCTCATTCTCAAACTCGAATTTCTCAAAAATGTCACGGGCACGGGGCGAAAAGCCATGGATGTAAGACACCAGATTAATAGCAATGCCGGGGGCATCTCCTAACAACTTTTGAAACGTAAAATCGCTGATGTTGTAAAGCGGCTGGGTGCGATCTGCCCCGACCGCAATTTTAGACAGCGCCTTTTCTAAGGCAACCCCCTTAATTCCCTTAGCTTCTAACTTATCTTTTGCCTTGAGAACGGCTGTTTTTGTAGGCTCTAGCACGCAGTCTAAACGACGCAGTATAATCAGCGGCAGCATCACCCGTCGGTATTGAGGGGGCCGATAAGGGCCTCGAAGCTTATCGGCAACGCTCCAGATAAAACCAACCAAATCCTGACGATGGCCATTTTGCTGCATAAACTGTTTTAACGCTTGGTTTTAGGGTACTTTTTGGGTTGAGGACGCTACTGCAAGCACCTCAGCGAGGCCGATTATCAAGTAATTATTCTTCTTCACATGCGCCAATACTGACCCAGCTAGTTGAGCCATCCTGCCAGATTTCCTTTTTCCAGATGGGGGCATTGTGCTTGAGGGTATCAATAGCGTATTGACAGGCGGCAAAGGCCTCGGAGCGATGGGGGCAGCCGACTGCTACCAGCACGCTAATCTCGCCCACGGTCAGCTTACCGGTGCGATGGTAGATCACCACATGGGTCGCATCGGGCCACTGCTCGCGAATCTGGGCGGCAATTTGCTTAAAGACGGCGATTGCCATCGGCTCGTAGGCCTGATACTCAAGCGCGACGACAGCTTTGCCCTCAGTGTTGTTGCGCACCATGCCGCTCATCACGACAACTGCGCCGTTGGCAGCATCGTCGGCTAACTGATAGACCTCATCTAGAGAAAGCGGTGCAAACGTAATCGCGAAGTGATCGGCGGAATTGTCACCGGTTTGGATATCGATATTAAAGGGAAGGCCAACAGTCATCGTAAATATTTGGAAATCTATTATTTGAAAGTTTATATGGGTATCTGAACTTATGGGGGTATTTGCTCTGTCTGGAATACCCCCACATACAATTGAAGCATTCTCAGACGGTCAGGGCAGATAAAAACCTTATACAAAGTATCAATGGAGTCAACGATGAAATTGCGCCTGGTGATGGGGAGCATTTTGGTGACGTCACTGCTCACAGCCACCGCTGCCCATGCTGAAAGCCCAGACGATATGAGGCGGCTGTTGCAGACGAATGAATGCCAAAACTGTGATCTAAGTGAGGCCGATCTGTCGGCTCTTGATTTGCGAGAGGCTAATCTACAAGGTGCCAATCTCAGCGGAGCAAACTTGCTAGACGCTCAGCTGACCAGAGCCGACTTGAGGGGAGCTGATCTCAGCTATGCTTTCCTGTTATCGACAAAGCTGACTGGCGCAAATTTGCAAGGGGCCGATCTGTCTAATAGTGTCAGCCCCCATCTATGTGAGCTTGGCACTGGCTTAGGCCCCCTTGACCCGTGTATGGGTACATGGCTAAGGCTACAGTTTCCGGTTGAGCTATGCGAGGAAACCTTTGGTGCTGTAGACGGGGCTGCCCCAAATGCTGATGGCTGTGACCCAGCTGTGTTGGCTCAGGCAATGTTTGAATATGGTTACTACTATCAACCGGACTCACTGGGCTATCTAGACCTGCAGGGGGCTAATTTGAGACAGGCCAATTTAACGAATGCTGAGCTGGTGGGGGCCGATCTGCGATATGCAGACCTGTCTGACGCGATCGCAACCAGCGCAGACTTCAGGTACACCTTACTCATTGACGCTAATACAAATAATCTTCAAGATGCAGATCTCAGCCAGGCCTGGCAAACTCGGCAGACGTTAGGCGACTGGCTAGTCACTCAGTTTCAACAATCTCGTCAATTAGCCAATGCGTCAGAAGCAAAAACCTATGTCGGTTCAATGAACCGTGCCCAGCAAGCCTATTATCTAGAAAATAACCAGTTTTCTTATGAACTGGAGGCGCTGGGCATAGGGATTGCATCAGAGACTGAAAACTATCGCTACGGGACTGTTCAACCCTCTGCTGCCGTTGCCGGCTGGTCAATGCAGTACGGCCTCAGCAAACAAGACGGTCTTACAAGCTACATTGGGGCCGCGTTTGTCACCCAAAACGAACAGGGCGAGTTGAGCACCCAGGCCCTCCTATGTGTCTCGGAGGCCACAACGAGGCTCACTGAGAATGATTTGCCCATTTCCGAAATGGCACGCATTTTACCGACTGTTGAGAGAACAAACATCGACTCGCCAACAGACCCCATCGGATGCCCCGCTGGCTGGCAAATCGTTGACTGATCTGCCTACTTGACCTGCCCCATTAGATAGAGCAACGCCATGCGGGTCGCTACCCCGTTAGTCACCTGCTTGGGCACCAGGCTCAAGGTTGGATCATCCATCAGGTCTGAGGTAATCTCGACGCCGCGATTGGTGGGGCCAGGGTGTAAGACTTTAACCGTTGGCTTACACAGCGCCAGCCGCTCGCGGGTGATGCCGTAATGCTGGTGATATTCCCGCAGGCTGGGCAGCAAATGCTGAGTCATGCGTTCTTTTTGTAGACGCAGCGCCATTACAAAGTCGGCATCGCGTAGGGCAGGCTCCAGCTGCCAATGGACGTAGACTTGTCGTTGAATCGTGCCCGCCGCCGTTACCAAAGGGGTTTGAAATGCCGCTTCAAAAACTTTAGGTAGCAGGGTCGGCGGGGCCACGAGGTGTACCTCGGCCCCGCAGGCCGTTAGGCTCCAAAGATTCGAGCGGGCGACTCGTGAGTGGAGAATATCGCCTGCGATCGCAACCTTCTTGCCCGCCATCAGGCCAACCTTAGGCACCTCGTTATCTAAGCTGGCACACATCGTAAACAAGTCGAGCAGCGCCTGAGACGGATGCTCATGCTGACCATCTCCGGCGTTGAGCACCCCTACCCCTGACCCAAGCCGATCCATCTCTCGGGCAATCGTAGCCGGTACCCCAGCCCGACCATGGCGAATCACCATCAGGTCAGTGCCCATTGCCAGGTACGTCTTAGCCGTATCCAGAATAGTTTCACCCTTAGTCAGCGAAGAGGTGCCGGGTGAAAAATTTAGAGTATCAGCGGACAGCCGCTTGGCCGCTAGCTCAAAGCTGCTGCGGGTACGGGTAGACGGCTCAAAAAATAGATTCGCCACGACCCGCCCTTGCAAGGTAGGCACTTTTTTCGTTTTGCGAGACAGCACTTCTCGAAAACTGAGGGTCGTCTTAAGAAACATTTCGTACTCGCCAGGATTAAAGTCTGCTAGCGAGATGATATGGTGACGATTCCAACTGGCGTCGGCCATCGCTGCGCCCGTCCTCTTCTGAGTAGCGATTACTGGGTAAACTGTCACATTTAGACTAGAGAAAATGCGTCTCTTTTATAAGATCTAATATAGTAAAGAGCCACTCAAGACCGTGGCTTATTCCTGTTTTCGGTCAGTGTTCTGTATCAGTATTTCATCCCATGGTTCGGTTTTCCAAATCATTTCTTGGCCTGATATTGGCCCTCAGTTTTACGACAGTCGCCTGCAATCCATCTAGCGATGTGACTGAGCCCGACTCGGCAGAAACGCCAACTGAGATTGAGCCCTCAGCGGAGAGTACCCCCGGCACCGAGACTGATGAAACCGGCAAAGCGACCGAACCAAAAGACCCAGTCATCTCTCAAGACCCTGATATAGAAGAACCCGCAGACTTGGTCGCCATCTCTATCTACGTGATGGATGATGAATGCAACGATTTTGTCAAACAAACGGTCGAAGTCAGCGAAGCCCAAGCCATGGATGAAGCCATTGGCAAAGTGATTG
>JBCBZL010000302.1:0-5972 GCA_039815385.1 Cyanobacteria bacterium P01_A01_bin.114 | reverse complement strand
GGTGGGACTGTCCGGATCGGTCTCGGGCTCCTCCTCGACCGGGGCAAGTGGCTCGACCCCGTTCTTCTGCAGGAACGCCTTGATCTCGTTTTCTGGCAGGGCGCCGCCAAATCCATCCACCGGTTGCCCATCCACGAACAGGGGGCTGCGGCAGCTGTTTCCGGGACAGGTGCAGATTTTTACCCTCGATCCAGAGGCCACGCAACGGCGAGGGGTGCGCGATGCCCAAGAGCTGTATATCAGCTTTGATCAGATTGATGTCGAAGATCTGGCGCTGATCAGCCGTGAGCTAAATCTCTCAGAGGCCAGCCTGGAGAATGCCATTATTCTACGCAACGAGTTTGGCAAGTCTTGGATTAATCGCCTGCTGGTGATGACCAATGAAGAGATCCAAGAGTTTTGCGAGACCAAAATGGGCAGCAAGTCTTCGATTATGGCCCTGCAGCGGAAGCTCAACCGCCTGACTGAGCTTAAATATATTCGCAGCGCCTGTCCCCATAACTACGTGGGTCAGATTTTGGACACCATTGACGCGGGCAAACACATCGTGATTGAGTTTGGCTCACAGTCAAACATGCTTTCTTATATGCTGGCCACCAATGTGATTGCTCGCCGCATCCACGCCAGCTATGTCAAAAAAGCCGATCGGTTTTTGCAAAACAAAAATCCCAGCGATCGCCCCCAACCGCTGGTAATCACCATCGAAGAAGCCCACCGCTTTTTGGACCCGGCCACGGCAAAACAAACCATTTTTGGCACCATCGCCCGCGAGATGCGCAAATATTTTGTCACGCTTTTGGTGGTTGATCAGCGCCCCTCAGGCATTGATAACGAAGTCATGTCGCAAATCGGGACGCGAATTACGGCCCTGCTCAACGACGAAAAAGACATTGACGCGATTTTTACAGGCGTTTCAGGCGGGCAAAGTCTGCGGTCGGTGCTGGCCAAGCTCGATTCTAAACAGCAGGCGCTCTTACTGGGCCACGCGGTGCCGATGCCTGTGGTAGTGCGCACCCGCCCCTACGATGCCGACTTCTATGCCGAAATCGGAGACACCGCCTGGGATGAGATGCCCAATGCTCAAATTTTCAAGGCGGCAGAGAAAGCCAGGGCAGATTTGGGATTTTGAAGCCTTTTTTGAAGCCTATAAAGATGAAACCTCAAAACAGCAAGGGGCATTAGCCACAGGCAGCACATTTCTAAGATTGCACTAGAATTGAGACATCGTCACTGTGATCGCCGACTGCTATGCCTTCTCCGTTTCCTGGCATGGATCTGTATCTAGATCATCCGGACTTCTGGCCACACCACTGGCTAACTACGTTGATTGCAGAAACGCTGGTGCCGCAGGTGCGCCCTTATTATAGATTACGATCGCGAGCCGAGCCCGCCACTCGAAGAGACAAAACAGGACTGGGCCGTGGGGCTATTAGTAGACAAGGGACTGAGATCTTAAAAGGGGCTTAGATCTTAAAGCGTAACAAGGCATCTTTTGCAGTCTAGGCATGGGCATTGGCGATAGCTAGCCGACAGCCGTTGACAAACCTTGAAGTGAATTGTTTTAATGAACTGGGTGCATACTCGGCTGTTATGTGAGTTCCTGATGGTGCAGTTATCTACCTCACTAGCTGTCTAGATCCTGTCTGGGCCTCTGGTCTAAATCTCTGCCTGCAACATTCTCTGCCTGCAACATCGCGAAAAGTCTAGGTGATCCATAGAATGTGCAGGTCTGGGGCCAATGTTCCTCAAAATTGTTTTCACTGCATCGTTTTTTATACGATGGTTTTTCAGGCGATAGTCTTTTCAGGCGATAGTCTTTTCGGCATAAGAGTTTGTTTAAACGTAAACGTTTTGCAAGTCGAGTCAATCGGCTTTGCAGTTTAAGCTGAACTCAAGATTTCGTTGAAAATTAGCTGCTAAAACGCGATCAGTCGGCTTGCGACAGTCTCTGTCGGCTCTATTCTGTGGCTATATTTTGT
This sequence comes from Cyanobacteria bacterium P01_A01_bin.114, assembly GCA_039815385.1. Lineage (GTDB taxonomy): Bacteria > Cyanobacteriota > Cyanobacteriia > Phormidesmidales > Phormidesmidaceae > SIO4C1. The sequence goes on along the minus strand of JBCBZL010000302.1, from coordinate 3,993 downwards.
CGATTGCATTCGATGCATACAGTGTTCTCCGAGATAATCACAACCTTATTGAACCAAACGTAGCAACCTAAGTTTTATGGCTATCTCAACACTCAGCAAGCCAACCAACAACCTGGATATTTCGAGTGCAACCTATCTGGGGGGAGCTGGCCAGGATTCTGCAAACGCGGTTGATATTTCGTTGACAGGAAACGTTACCCTTTTAGGGGGTGAACTCCCCCAATACGATAATCAAGGCAAGCAAATTGACCTGCTTGGCGGCGGCAACGGCTCGGTTGTTCGGTATGACAGTGCCGCTAAAAAAGTTCTTTCTGTTACCCATCTGCCGGGTGAAGTCAAAGATTTAGAAGTGAATCCTCAAAATGGGCAGATTGCGATCGCAGGCGACTTTGGCGTCGCCGTCCTCAGCTCAGATGCCAGCCAGGTAATTTGGAGCGATCGCAGCGGCGCGGCTGAGCGCGTAGCGGTCTCTGCCGGGGGGAGAGTGGCCGCTGTGCAAGGCAGCGGCAAGATACAGCTGTATAACAATCAGGGTAAAGGCACAAAAGCGTTTTTGACCGGTAAAGGCAGTCGCAGATTCAACGATGTTGCCATTACCGATCAAAACGGAGGCACTGTGATTGCCACCGGCTACGAGCAAAAACTGTCAGATTTGCAAGTCGCCTTTACGCAAGCCTGGTCGTACGGGGGCAGCCAGCGCTGGAAAAGCTATGACTTCAGCGCCTCTGCCGCTCAAAATGCCAATCTCATGGCCGACACTCGCGGTGAGCGCGTCGCCATCGGTCGAGACGGCAAACTTTACATGGCTAGCTCAATTAACGGCGGCACCGGGGCCTCAATTTTCTCTCGCGACCCGCTTAATATTTCGCAGTCAGCCTCATCAGACACGGTTCAAACCGATCGGTACAATACCCCCACCAACGTCGGGTCGGTGAAAATGACCTGGTATGGCCGTTACGACCTCGCCACAGGCGATTTGGTCAAGGGGCAGTCTCTTCTCACGCGTTTAACCAGCGGCAAAGGCAACAGCATTGTCCCCACGTCGATTACGGCAGATGAACAGGGAACCGTTTATCTAGCCGGGCAGGCCAGCGCCCGCACGGCTAATCGCGACAACCAGACGGTTGAAGGCCAAAAAGTATCTGACTATGCTGGCTCAGAGGGGTTTCTGGCAGTGGTTAGCCCCGACTTAAAGGAGCGATATGTTTGGACGCCTTTTAGCCAGGGTGAGAGTAAGGCGGTAAGTGTGAGAGGTCAGGTGGCCGCGCTAGCCGTCTCTGCCAAGGCCGATGCATCCCTGGTAACGCTGGAGGCTGTTCAAAACAAATCAGGCGGTGGGCAAGACGCCTACTTGCTGGTGATTGGGGGTGAAACGGGCGGTGGCAGCCCGACACCGGGGCCAGAGCCAACCCCTGAGCCACCTGGCTCTGCTGACAGCACTGTGGTGATCGGCACCAAAGGAAATGACCGACTCTTGGGTAGCGCCAAAAACCAAATCTTTAAAGGTCGCAAAGGCGACGATACGATTAGGGCAGGAGCCGGTAATGACACGATCAGGGCAGGAACTGGCAACGATCGGCTCTATGGCCAGGGCGGCGATGACCGCCTGCAGGGTGGCAAGGGCAGCGATCTGATTAACGGGGGTAAGGGACGTGACTGGCTCTTGGGGGCAGCTGCCCAAGCTGGGATGCCCGGTCGCGATCAGAAAGATGTGTTTATCGGCGGAAAAGATGCCGATACTTTTGTCTTAGGAGACTCATCTAAGGTCTACTACAGTGATGGTAAAGCCAATACGCTGGGTCTCAAGGATTATGCCTTAATTCAGGACCTTAGCCTGGCTCAAGGAGACAAAATTCAGTTAAATGGGCAAGCCCAGGACTATCGACTGGGGGCTTCTCCGAAGGGAGTCGCCGCTGGTAAAGGACTTTTCTTGAAGACCGCTGGCCAAGATGAGCTGATTGCTGTTGTGCAAAACAACAATAGCTTGACCCTGCAAAGTAACGCTTTTGACTTTGTTTAGTTCACTGGGTCTCATCATCTGGCTATCGCCATGAAAATGGGTTCGGGATAATGAACAACTGCTTCATTCCCGAACCCAACCTGTTGTAACAGTTTAGTCAGTTTGGCCAGTATCAGTTGGCCAGTATCAGTTGGCCAGTATCAGTTCGACCAGTATTAATCTAGCCAGCGTCACTGCCAGCGTTAACACTAGCCAACATTAACCTTGACGATCTTGTTCTTTTCTTCCTCGGCTTTTGGCAGCGTTAGCGTCAGAATACCGTCTCTGTAGTCGGCTGCAACGTTTTGGTGATCAATCCGACCTGGCAGCGTCATCACCCGATGGAACGAGCCATAGCGAAACTCACTACGGGTGGCTCCATCCGTCTCCGTCTGGACTTCTGACTTGCGTTCACCGCTGATAGAGATGGTTTCGGCAGTGACTTGAATGTCTAAGTCATCTTTGTTGATGCCTGGGAGCTCCAGTCTCAAGTGATAGGTATCTCCCTTCTCTGCCAGCTCAGCGCTCGGCGTAAAGCCAGAAAGACCGTTGCGATAAGTTGACGGCGTAAAGACGTCGTCAAATAGACGATTCATTTCACGCTGGAGTGAATTGATCTCACGGGTAGGATCCCAACGAACAATTGCCATGATAGAACCTCCTTGAACAGATTAAACAAACACATGCGGCTAACAACTCAGGGACTTCACATGCCCTGTTCTGTTTGATTTCATCTTAGAAAAGACCTCAAGAATTTGCAGTTCGGTTCCCCGGAAAGGGTAGGTTGTGATTGCACCCCCTCGGCTTTTTAGGCCTTTATGGCGGCGGATTCTAAAACTGTTGGAGATCCCCTCTACCCCTCAGAGAGGAGTGCTTTAGACACCATGAGATGTCTCTTGGTAGCCCCTAAGTCTGCGTATAGAAGGCTAGATACATTCAAAGAATATTTCTCTATTTCGACTGTTTAATTTCACCATTTTGGAGGATTTTCAGAAACTACACTTGGATGAAGTTGGCGGTTTAGCCCACCCTGCGGGATTTTCTATCATCCCCCTCACTGCGTCTCACTCACTCCTGTAACATAAATGACATCTCCTATACTTTACGTCTCCTATGGATCAGGCTCAAAAACTCATTCTCATGGCTGAAGACGAACTCACCGAGTTCAGCACAGAGGCTCGCAAGATTGAAAAACTGCGGCGTAAGTTTGGCTTTGCAGTGCCCTACCCGCAGCAAAAGGAGGTGCGTGACGCCATTGCCGCTGATATGCCCAAAAACTTCGTTGCCAAACTGGTCGAAGAGCAGCGTCAGCTCTGCGCCCTGCCTTTCTGGGGGATTGGTGGTTTGGGGCTTTTGCTGGGTATCTCGATGCAGCAGCCCCTCGATATTGTGGCTACGTTTGCAGGGTTCTATGCAGCCTTCTCAATTCAAAAGTGGGGCTGGAATCTAGAAGCCCGTCGGCTAGTGATCAAGACTCTGGATGATATAGAGTCTCGCATTCAGGCAGAGCGAGCTGCCCCCAGCGAAGGGTAGGAGCGTTGCATGCAACACCCCTACCCTTTCGCCCTTCGCCTTTCGCCTTTCGCCCTTCGCCTTTCGCCCTTCGCCTTTCGCCCTTCGCCCTTCGCCCTTCGCCCTTCCCCGCCAGGGCTCTTACACTCTGCCAATCCCCTCAGCCACCGATTTAATCGTTTTTAACCGCCTTTAAAGATGTCTGCCATCACCCACATCCTTACCCCCGAAGCCAAAGACCTCGGCGACTTTGAAGTTCGTCGCAGCCTTCCCCATGAAGCCTGTGCAATGGTTGGCCCTTTTATCTTCTTTGACCATCTGGGGCCAGCCACCTTTCCTCCGGGCAAAGGCGTGGATGTGCGCCCTCACCCTCACATTAACCTGGCCACAGTGACTTATTTATTTGAAGGGGGTTTGCTCCACCGGGACAGCGTCGGCAGCGTGCAAGACATTCACCCCGGTGCCGTCAACTGGATGACCGC
>JBCBZL010000075.1:0-16401 GCA_039815385.1 Cyanobacteria bacterium P01_A01_bin.114 | reverse complement strand
TGGCTGGAATGCAATCAAACCGGGGGCTAGACTCATCATTTGGCCTGAAAAAACTCATTGTTGTCTACTGTACATGAGTTGGCCCGCTGTCGCCTGTCCATCTGCTGACAGATTCTATATAGTTTTTGACCTATACGAAAACGCGATGATTGAGAGACGGCATCTGCTGCCTTACCTGGGCTAACCGAGATGGATTGATCTCGGCAATGGCCATGCCGATATCCTGCCCCGCATCCGCTAAGACAATGCCCCACGGGTCAACAATCATGGCGTGACCATGGGACTGACGCAGACTATTGTGAAACCCAGTTTGGGCCGGGGCCAGCACGTAGCAGGTATTCTCAATGGCGCGGGCCTGCAACAGGATCTGCCAGTGGTCTTTGCCGGTATAGGCGGTAAAAGCGGCAGGCACCATCAACACCTCTGCCCCTTGCTGGGCCAGATGACGATACAGCTCTGGAAAGCGCACGTCATAACAAACTGACACCCCCAGTTTGCCTAGATGGAGGGTCGGTGCAGTTTCAGGCAGCAGTCGCCCAGACAAAATGGTCTGTGACTCTTGATAAGTATTGCCATCGGGCAAGTTGACATCAAATAGGTGTACTTTTCTATAGCGCAGTAGGACCTCGCCATTGGGGGCCACTAAAAGTGCTGTGTTGTAAACCTTACCTTCCGGTGTCGGAACCGGATATCCGCCCCCTAAAAGAGTAATCTGATACCGTTGTGCCATGGTCTTGATGAACTTTTCGCTGTCGACAGCGATATCTTTGACCTGGGCCATTTTCGTGTCTTCGTTCCCGAGAAAAGCAAAGTTCTCAGGGAGGGTAATCAACTCTGCCCCCCGACGCACGGCTAAATCGATCAGCTCTTCGGCCTGGGTTAGATTTTTTTGCAGGTCAGGTACGCTGGTCATCTGCAAGGCAGCAGCCAGATAAGATTTCATACGTTCAACAAAATCCTTCAAGCGGTAGGATTTTTTATTGTAATCTGGCGCAATGACAGTTTGGAAGCCTGGGTTGAGGGGGAGCTCTCAAATAGCCAGTGTCAAACTGCAAGCATTGCAATTTGCCAAACTTGATACCCTAGGCGACTGAGATGGATGCCGTCTGTCGTGAGCTCGTAACGTAAGTTGCCGACCTCATCTGTAAAGCTAGGATGCAAGTCAAGATACACGACCCCTTGTGCCTGAGCGGACTGAGCAATTTGGGCATTGAGTGCGCGGATGCGATCGCTCGGAATGCTGGCCAATCGAGTTGGCAAAATTGAGTGGACGACAATCCGCGCCTCGGGATGCTGCTGGCGCAGGCGCTGCATGATGCTCTGCAGATTGGTTAAAACCTCTGCACTGCTGGCTCCGTTCTTGAGATCGTTGACCCCGGCCATTACATGGATCACGTCTGGACGAGTCTGCTCAAAGCTAGATAGCCGGTTTAATACCCCATGGGTGGTATCTCCAGAGATGCCTTGGTTAAGCCAAAAGCGATCGCGGGGAAGCAGCTCTGGTGGAAGCCATAAGCTCAGGGAATCGCCCACGACGACGGTGAGGCGATTGCTGCCCTGACCTTTTGCGATCGCGCCAGCTTCCCTGGCCAGCAATCCCTTCCACTGTTCGTAGGTGGGCTGTGTCTTAGCGTTCGACCACTGTACTTGAAAACTTTCTGGAGCCAGTCGGGTGTAGAGACTGCCTGCCTGGAGCGCCATCTGTCGCTGCTGATAGAGCTGTGGCCCCGAGCTAGGTCGCGGTCCTTGAGGCGCTGTGACCCGCTGCATTGCCAGCGCTAGCGCCTGGGGCGTCGTGGCGTAGCTCAAAATGCGATCTGGGCTCAGACTGGCAGCGGTTGGGGTTGCGAACTCGCCTGAGCTGAGAGGCGTTGCTCTGCCTGAGCTGTCGGGTCTCAAAAGATTGACATCCGAAAAATCGAAATTAGCAGCATTAACCGAGGGGGTCCCAGCGGGGTCGCCAGCTGCAACCTTGGCTGTATTGCGGAGCGCTGCTTCGTTTTGGAGCCCCCCAGTGGCCGTCTCAGCAACTGGGGTAGCCATAGCGGGCGCTGTTAAGCCGGACGGTTGCATGAGTGGGGGGTGGGCAGCCTGGGCCGCGCTGCCCACCCCGCCTGCGGTTCTCTGCAAACGCAGAAGCCGTTTGCGAGATTGCAGCGCCCGACTAAATTCTGGAGCGTTGAGGCCGACTGCATCGGCGACCTGCGGCTGAGCTGAGCTGTCCGCTAACATCAGATGTGGAGTGGTTTCTGCTGACGGATCGTCTAGATCAAGCTCCCACGGTTGGAGGGGCTCATAGGTCAGCAGCTGGGACATCAGCATCAACAAGTCTGACATGCTTTGTTTTCCTTCATACACCTACATACCTATGACGAAGGTGGGTAAAGTGATTCAGGAAGATTGCAATATTTCGATGGGGATTGACATTCTTCACTCCGTTTAGCGAGAATGAGAGTCTGTGAAAAAACTGCTCGGATCAGGCTAAAAGCTTTTAGCAGCTGCCTGTACGGCAAGGGAGAAAAAATCAAAATGGCTTATGCAATTATTGAAGCTGGGGGCGCTCAGCTTCGGGTAGAGCCCGGTCGGTTCTACGATATCAATCGCTTACCGGTTGAGCCAGACGAAAAAATTACCCTAGATAAGGTTCTGCTGGTTGAAAACGACGGCGATGTGTCCATCGGTCAGCCCGTTGTCAAAGGGGCTAGCGTCAGTGGCACGGTGGTCAGTCACCTGCGCGGTAAGAAAGTTATCGTCTATAAGATGCAGCCCAAGAAAAAGACCCGCAAGAAGCGTGGCCACCGGCAGGAGCTGACTCGGTTGATGATCGATTCCATCACAATCGATGGCAAGACCCTCGATAGCGGTTCTATTGAGACAAGTTCAGCTGCTGCCAGTGAAGAAGAGTGAGCAGGTGAACCGGATTAAGAGCTAGAGGGGGTGCGATCGCTTCCTAAGCTTTTAATCTTCCGAAGGTTTACAATGGTTAACTAAAAAAGAAGGCTAACACTTATGGCTCATAAGAAAGGGACAGGTAGTACGCGCAACGGGCGTGATTCGAACGCTAAACGCCTTGGCGTTAAGAAATATGGCGGTCAGGCTGTACGAGCTGGCAACATCATTATTCGTCAGCGAGGTACCAAATACCATCCCGGCAATAACGTGGGGCGCGGGGGGGATGACACGCTATTTTCCCTTGTGGATGGAGTTGTCACCTTTGAGCGCAGGGGCAAAAATGGTAAGAAAGTCAGCGTTTACCCTGCGAGCTAAGTCGCTCTCTAACATTGCTTTCTAAAATCCAAAATTCAAGCCCGCTACCTACGTACAGGTAGCGGGCTTGAATTTTATTTGGGGCTTGCTCAGGGCGCAAAATCTTACGCCCATCGGTATCGGGTATAGCTTGACAGGATTTCGTATGATGAGGGTAAGCCTCAATCGAGATAGCCCATTAGCTCAGTCGGGTTGTCAATATCGTTAGACGCGACCGGACGGTTGCCAGGCAAATGATCGACATTAGAAAAGTCGATTGTGTCTGCGGCGACTGGGCGATGGCCCGGCAGCGTGTCGGTGGTCACAATCGCAAATGGATTGGCCATGACCGGACGTCTGCCTGCGCTGGTGAGGGTGTCGACCACTTCAAAATCGTCTAACTCAATCGGACGATGATTGGGGAGTGAATCAGTCTCAACCACACGGGTGTGATCTTCTAGCATAATGATGTCTTGCTTTTTAGCCTTGACCAACCCGCCTGATTTGGACTGAGATGCAGAGGCCGCCGTAGACTTCCTACGGGTTGATGTCTTGCCATTCGATGTCTTGCTGGAATCCGCTTTGGTGTTTTCAGTTGCGTCGCTGCTCATAACCTTAAACCCGTTTACTTTTTTTGGCCTTTCAAACCACTGACCAGAGGTGCCTTTTAGCGTACGGCCTCAAAGCATATCCAGTCGAAAAATCCGCTGCTGAGAATATCTTCGAATCAACGAACCATCAAGGCTTATCGACCCTGAAGCGATTAGGAAGCTTAAGAAATTATTATAGGTTAAAATCTGGTCGATATAGTTTACAAAACCTAATATCGGCCATAACTGAGTTAAGCAATGCTCCTCTGGACCTTTGTTTCGGGACTTTTTAGGCCTTTTGGTGAGGGTGCCTTAATCTAGTTGGTCGATCAGAGCTATGTACCAGGTGAATGGGTTGTTCTTAAAGGGCGGATGGCGACTTTAAACATAGATTCGGTTAACCGATCGTCATTCTCAACCAGCGGCTCTATAATAATGGATACCCGAGAGGGCCTTTAGGGGGCTGTCACGGTTTCGACGTTTTGACGAAAGTCACGTTGTGATACAGGTCGAGAGTGAGTCTACTCTCGTTAATAAAGGCTCAACTAAATACAGATGCAAACAACATCGTACCTTTCGCTCGTAAGCAAGTAGCTGTTGCTGCCGCTTAATAACCTCTAATCGGTTTCGAGCGTCCACGGTTTGACTCCGTTAAGGACTGTGGACCTAACCCCAACGGATGCATTAGCTAGTCTCTCTGGTGAGCTAGCTAATTAAGACTTTCATCAGAGCATCCCACCGTACGGGATAAGTAACGGTCCCGGCTCACAGGGTCAAGTGAGCTAAGCCTGTGAATGAGCGATGTGTTATTACTCAGGGCGGACACGGGTTCGACTCCCGTCAGCTCCATTCAGTTTTCCCTTTAAGGGTTAGCTTGCTCAATTTCAAGCAGACAGCTCAGCTTATTAAGCTGAGCTGTCTGCTTGTGAATATTTTCTGATATTTTTTTGATGCAAAGTATCAGGAAAACGCTCAAGGGAAAATGTATTAAGATTTTGTGGCTGCGATTTTATCGCATTTTTATTCAATCGTTATTTAAGCGTTTCCTGACATGTTTCTGTGAGCTTTCTTTAAGCAGAATTAAGTATTTTTCCAAGTATTGCGGCCAGGTCAAAGGAGGAAATTAGAGTGTTTATACTGAAGATAAATCTCTAGCTCATCGACAATCATTGATGATGAGAGATCATCTATGGGTGATTGATTTGTTTGGTGATGTTGAGCGGCTCTAATGGCTATTGATAATAAGATGAAATTTCCACTGTGGCAGTATCTTAGACAACCTGTTTTTAATGCCAATCAAAAAGCGCTTCTTAGCCCCTGGCGGTTTTGGCAGACGTATAAAATGCAATATTTAGAACGCTGTTGGAGTAAAGAATATAGGTCAGAAGGTCGATTCCATTGAGGCCCGTGGGCACGCCACGAAACTTAATAGGTAAGACATATTTTGGGGCAGTTAGGCTTAGGCTCTAATGACTGTTATCAATGACGTTTATCTTTGAATAAAATTATAGATAAAACCGTCAGATATCAAGCGACTAGCTTCATCTGCCTGATATTTTAATTATTTTTAGTCTGCGTCTTTTTGAGCATTTCCCTGTTGCGATTTTGCATAGGCGGCTAGACCTTGCTGCGTGTCGTTCCAATCTGAGATGGCAGCCTGTGTCCATAACCAATTGCTGCCCAGATTAGCGGGTAAAAAAGCCGTCCCTGCCGCATCAAAGAGTTTGACCTGATAGTCGCTAGACTGCTGCATCAGCCGCTTGACTTCATCTGGCTCTGCCGCATCTTGAGCATATTGATAGGTAATCATAGACAGCCCCGCATAGGCATTTAGGGCTGGGGGCAGCTCAGCGGGGCGTGTGTCGCTCTGTTTGCTCAGTGTTTCGAAGGGCTCTTCGCCGGCAAAATCAACCGCTCTGCTCCAGGTGTCAAAGGCGTCTTCAGTCTGACCCTGATCGTAGTGGGCAAAGCCCAAGGCTGTGAGCGCCTCTACCCATTGGCGATTAGACGCATGGGCTGCTTGCCAAGAAACCATAGCATCTGCCGTTGTGTAATCGGGTGAGCCTTGCTTGTGCAGTTCCCACTGGGCACGACCTTTTAGAAACAACATCACCGGATCTTGTTTTTGATTTTGATCGCCAGAGCTGATCAGATTAAGCGCTGACTTCAGGTTATTTTGGCTGATCAAGATGCCAATCATTTTAGTTGCCGTCTCTAGATCGCCCTGGGCCAATGCCAAGCTGCCCTGGCTTTCGGCTGCCTTAACGTCTAGGCCTGTGTTTGTACCCTCAATCTGCGGTAGCTGCGGATTAGAATCTGCTCTGAACCACAGCTGTGGCTTGGCAAAACTGATGCCTGCAATGACCGCAACCAGTAACCCAGCCCCTGCTAAAAAGATCAGGGGTTGGCTTTGTTTTTGCCACCAGGGCTGATGACGACGAGCTGTTGCTGGTGTAGCAGCTGAGGGGGACTGCGATAAAGCGGCATGGGCTATCGTCTCAGTCGCTGCTTCAGGTGATATCGGTTCAGCGGTAAGCGGCGAGTGATTGTCTGATGCTGAGGCTTTCGTCTCTATTGAGAATGACGGAGCGGTGGATGGGCCCGAGCCTGGTGAGGGAGCCTTGTGATGGCTGTCTTCAGAAGAATTTGCCTGAGGAGCTGGATGAATGGCGGCGGTCTCTTCGGCTGAGGCGGCGGATAGCTGTCCGATCAGTTCGGCCATCGAGCCGTCATCGTCGTCATACCGGAGCAGCTCATCGTATTCTAAGGTTTCGACTAGCTCATCTAGCTCTGCAGCTGGAATCGAAGGGGTGACCCCGTCAATCATGCTGCCTTCAGGGGGGCTATCGGTGATTTGAGGGTCGCTATCAGTTGACTTTGTCACGCTAGATACGATCGCGTCAGCCTCGTCAGCTGAGGTATTTGCTGGGGCCATCTCTGCTGCTATCGATACCTCTGAGGTTAATAGCCGTTCGAGGGAGTTTTGCTCTTCATCTTTGGGGCGATGTGACTCTGTTAAATAGCCATCGAAGGTAGGCTGCATGTACAAAATTGGCAGCGCCCAGTGAAACTGAAACGAGCCGTGGGCAGAAATCAAGCCCTGACGGGTACGGTTGAGGCTAAGGTCGATGGGATAGCCTTGCTTGAGGTTGCGGTAGAGGAGTTGGGTAAAGATAATCGCCACGTCGTCGGGAATGCGTTCGGCCATGGCAATGACGCCCGGTACCCCACGACTCACCAGTGCCTGCGCCAAATTTTGCTCTTGCCAACCCGTTTCTTCGCCTGTTGTATAGGCTCCTCGGCAAGAGTTAAAAACCGCTAGCTTGACCCCGTTGTTGACCAGCAAACCCGCCAGGTCTTCCCCGCTGAGACTTTCGGTCAGCCCCGTTTGTCGACTGACCAGGTAGAGATCTCCGCCTGCGTTGCCCAGATTGCTATGGCCCGCATAGTGAACGACCTGAAAATTGCCTTGCTCAATGGCCTGGGCCAGCTCGGCACGGCCTGGCTGCTCTAAGACAGTTAGCTGAACATCAAGCGCGTTTGTCTGTAAACGAACATTGCCGTTGGAGCTGCCAGATCGGGTCGGTTGCAGCTCTGTTTGTAAATGGTGAACTTCGTGCTTTAGCTCTAAGCGTTCTTGATCATTGGGGGCCGCAATCACAATCAGTATGCGCAGCGGTTGGTGAGCCTCTGCGCGCGTCTGGCGCTTGATATCTCGCCCCTGACGCATCTCGGCATAGTAGCGAGAAAAGGTGACATCGGTGCCAGTGGCCAGAGGGCGATCGCCAGCATGTAGCACCTCCCAGGGGAGCTGCTGTAGCCTGGGGTCTTTGAGCCCGAGGCGCAATCTCAGAACATTGTGACGATTTTGGGCAACGCCCTGGGCGGTGAGCCAGCTGTCGCGCAGCATGCCGCAAAAAAGTTTGTTATAAAGGTCTTGCCCCAGGCTGACGAGGGAGGGAGGAATCGGTTCACCCAAGGGTTCTTCTGGCTGTGACCCTGACCGATAGCCAGTGCGCTGTGATAGCCGCTGAGATGGCTGTCCCTTTAGGAGCCCCAGCAATGGATCGTGCATCAACGATTCTGCCTGCTGGAGCCATTGGTCAACGGGCCAAATCACTTGCTCTTGTGCCAACGGAACGCCTGGCGCAACTCGCTCAGTGCGCACCAAATATTTGTCATCACCGACTGCAGTGATAGAGATGTCGAACTCTTGGATCACGTTGACGTTCCCTGACGTTGTAGATTGCTGCTAGAGTGCCTCAAAGTTAGTATCCCCAAAAAGCGATTGGCAACGTTCTTGAGGGCTTACACTCCCTGGATTGGCCCCGGGGCAACCTGTGTCTCTTATAGGGTAGATCGCGCCGTGAAAAACTGTGTGTGGTTTGTGTCAAAAGGGTTTGATTACCCCCAAATCATCACAGTTGTTTAAGGATTTTTATAAAAATATTTGTGACAGCGGGAAAATTGACTGTTTTGGGGAGGGGGATGGGGAAGGGCGAAAGGGGAAAGGGGAAAGGGGAAAGGGGAAGGGCGGGTTACGGGTTGTCAATATCTTTCGAAATCACCAGCCGCATTGAACCCACTATTTGGCGGTTAAGTGTCTAGGTAAAAAGGAGGGCTAGATAAAAAGGAGAAGGGCCTGATATGCCATGAAAACGACCATTCCCAAAACGATGGTCAGTAGCAGGTTTTTCTTCCAAATGGCGATCAGCAGGGTTGCGATCGCACCCACTAATCGAGCGTTATCAGCCCCAATCCAGAGCATCTCTCCAGGAAATAGCACCGCCGGTACCGTAATTGCCGTCAGCACCGCCGGGGGGACGTATTGAAGCGCCTGGGTGAGGCTGGGTGAGAGTGAAATCCGACCGCTTACCGCGATCAGGCTGTAGCGAATGCCAAAGGTGACAGCCGCCATTCCTAAAACTAGCCAAAGTTCACTCATGGGCAATGCCTGAACGTAAATGATTGCGTTTGTCGTTGACAAACCCCGCCGCCACGCCAGCCAGGGCTGCAACGATCAGACCGAGCTTATGGGGAAGCCCATAGGTAGCAACGGCCACCAGCCCGGATACTCCCACTGTTGCCACCATGGCGCTGCGGGTCACGTAGGGCACAATCATGCCAATAAAGGTGGCAATCATCGCAAAGTCTAACCCCCAGCGATTGGCATCAGGGATGAGCTGCCCCAGGGTCAGGCCCACCAGCGTCCAGAGCTGCCAGTTGAGGTACATAAACAGGCAGGCTCCTAAATAGTGCCAGTGTTTATAGGGGCTACGGTCGGGTTGGCGATACCGATTGATCGAGGCGGCAAAGCTTTCGTCGGTGAGCCAAAATCCCGTCAAAACTTTCCAGAGCGGTGATAGGTGACGAACGTGGGGCACCAAGCTAGCTGAGTAAAGCAGATGGCGCAGATTGACGACAAACGTCGTCAGAATAATCAGCGGCACCGATGTGCCAGCTGCGATCAGCCCCAGCGCTACAAACTGAGCAGACCCGGCAAATACAATGGCTGATAAACCCATGCCGCCCCAAAACGACAGCCCGCTACTCTGCGCCAGCGTACCAAAAATAACCCCAAACGGGGCCGCCCCCACTACTAGCGGAAAAATATCCCGTATCCCTGAGAGACTTTCTTGAAGCCGAGTTTTAGACATACACCTTGAGCAATCTCCATCCTCATCATCTTATTGAGGGTGGGGAGCTGTCTTGAAAGTTTTTGCAGGTCGCGACGCTAGCCGCCTGGGCCAAACCAGATTCCACAGGGGAATGAGATATAGATAAACCGCATAGGGAATAAAACCAGGGCCGGTCATCAGCACCGTAGCGGGAACCAGCCCAGCAATATTCCAGGGAATTAAGGGGGACAGGACAACCGATGTGTTTTCTAAATCAAGGGCAAGACGATGACGATCTTTTGGGGTCTGTCCATATTGCTGTTGGGTGAGCTGATGGGTCAGCAAAATTGAGATCGTCTGGCTACAGCCAAAGGCTCCTGACAGCAGACTGACCCCAATTGTCCCGGCAAACAGCGCGCGGCGATGATGCAAGCGATGTAGCCAACCTTCAACAATGGCTAAGCTTTGGGTGCTTGCCATCATCCCCGCTAGCCCGGTCGACAGTGCAACAATGACGCATACTTTAGCCATGGGCCACAGCCCCCCGCCGCGCAGCATGGGCTGCAAGATCGGGTCGTCTATGTGGAACCCCGCTACAGCAAAGCCAAGCAAATCAGTGAGCCCATAGTCCTGGAGGCTTAGTGCCAGCGCACTGGCCAGCAACAGGCTGGCTCCCATGGTTAGCTTGACTTCAACGCGACAGGCCGCTAACCCCAGCACCAGTAGGGCTGGCAGCAGGGTGACCCAGTGTAAACTAAAGGCGGCTGCGATCGCGGGTGCAATTGACTCAGCCGTCGCCTCCAGCGGATTGATCATGGAGAGCCCCCCATAAATCCCCAGACTCAGCAGCAAGGGGCCCCAGGCCGTCAGCAGCATCTGCTTCAAATTTGAATAGATTGGGGTGTGGGTAATCGTGGCAATTAGATGGGCGCTAGACGACAAAGGCGAACAGCGATCGCCCACGTAGGCCCCGGCAATAATCGCCCCAGCCACCAGGTTCAGATTGTCCAGGCCGCTGCTCCGTGCCATGATCATCAAAGCCAGCCCGATGGTGCCCGTTGCCCCAAAAGAGGTGCCGATCAGGGTGGATACCAGCCCTGTTAAGACAAAGGCCGACAGTACGAAGTAGCGCGGCTGGATCAGTTCAGTGCCGTAGTAGACCAGGGCAGGCACCGTTCCTGCCGCTAGCCAGGTGCTGATCAGCCCCCCAATCAGTAGCAAAATGCTAAACACCGGCCAGCCGCGGGTAGCCCCCTGCCACCAAAACTGGGCAATGGCTTTAAGACGGTAGCCCTGCCTGAGATAGATCAGGCTAAAGAGCCCGATCGCGCCCAGCAGCGGATACATTAAAGGCTGCCCACGCACCACGCTAGCCAGCAGGATTAAAAAAGACGCCACCAGCCCAAACAAAATATCCATAAATGCTGCAATGTTTAGACCATCAACGTCCAATCACGCTAACATTGCTGCCCTGGCGGAACTATGCAATTTATCGATAGGGGTAATAGCGTTTTTCGGTTACAACTCATCCTCAAGGGCGGCCAGAATTGTGGGGTTTCTGGCCAACTGCTGAGCGATTGCGATCGCGCCAGCCTGATTTAGGTGACTGGGGTCAGCAAAGTAGGCATCTCGCCCCACCCACTGGGTCAGCAGATCAATTACTTCAAACCCATGGAGCTGACTCTGGGTTTGCAAAAACTGCTGAAACTGACCTTCTAACGAGGCCCGATATGCATCTAAATAATCGCCGCTGAGGGGCAGGTTGACATAGACCAGGTCTATATTTTGGCTGTTGAGATAGTTGGCTAGCGATCGCAGCGAGACATCTTGCAGCCCCGTCAGGCTAAAGGGGTTATAAAACCCGTCATAGCGCCCGCTGACCCTTGGATAGGTCTGATAGTAAACCGCGGGGTCAAAGGGATTGGAGACCGGTAAAAAGCCATAGGCGTTGATGTTGCTAGGCTGGCCTACCACAACGCGGGTTGCCTGCTTTGACAGCATGGGCTTTTCTCCTGAGAGTGCTGCGCGGTACCCTGGCGAATTTGCAATGCTGGCAAAGGTCGTGTCAACGCGCCCGCTGTTAAAGGCCCGAGAGCCGTCTCCCCAAATCACGAGCCGAGGTAGCTGCTCTGGTGTGAGCAGTCGCTGTAGCACAAAGTTCAACACCTGCGCCGTTGCCCCATTCACGCTGAAATTAAAGACCTTAACCGGGTGGCCCTGCGCGTCAAGCGCCTGCTCAAGCGTTTGGGGGTCGATACCCTGCAGCGACCGCGAGCTGCCAACCACTAAGACATCGGGTGGCCCCAGTGCGGCTATATAGCTCATATAGAGCATCAGTTGCTCATTCAATACCGGGCTGCCTAAACTGGGGAACACATAGGGTTGGCTCATGCGCTCAGCTCGCTGCTGGGCCGCTGCCAGGTTTTGCAGATATTCCCGCAGTTTTCGTTGGGCAAAGGCTCGCTCTGGGCGATCAACCGGTACGGCCTGTAAGGGCGCGATCGCATCACCCCAGGCTCTCACCACCGCATCCCACTGCTGGGCTGAGTTGGCTGTCTGGGCTAAACTGGCGGCCTGTTCTGCCTGCACAAACCCAGCCTGCAAAGCTGAGGAAGGTACCTTAGCCCCAAAAAAATCAACCGCCAATGCAGAGGTTAGGCCGCCAAGCCCCCCAGATTGTAGCCATCCGCTCAGCAGCACTGTAATGACACACAGCAGCCCGATCAGCCAGCGCTGTCTAACTTGAACCCTCATAGTTAATCCGTATTCGTCAATCTGCCATTTTGGTTGACCTGCACTTTGCCCGCCCCGGCTGTTCGCTCAGACACGCTTACCTATACACTGTCAATTTCTGAGCGATAATTCAACCTTAGCGTCCAATCTGAGCGCGATGTCCGCTGTCCTCTATCTTCTTCACGCTTAAAAGTTCCAAATCATGTCAAAAATGACTTTGACATAGCCTAGTAAGATTAAAATAGAATCTGATAAGTACAAATTTACCAATCATGGTTCAATACACCCTGGCCCAAAGTCCTGAAGTCCTCATTGATATCCCTGGGCGCGATTCAGCTAAAGCGCGCGAGAAAGCAATGGATCAGCTGATGGAGTTGATGAGTGATGGTAAACTGCCGACTGAGCTTAGTGACGGCTTTAACCCAAAGGAATTCATTGAAGTGAAGGAACTCAAGCAGGACCCCTCTGCCGAAGAAAATGCGGTTGTGGATGCGGTTCAAACGCTCAGCAATCTTGCCAACCTGAAGATGAAGGTGCAGGGCTCCCGCGAGGAAGCGCTAAAAGTTCGCAAACTGGTTGATCTGCTCTTTACTGACGACGCGATTGATGATGAGCAGATCGAAGCGCTCAAAAGCGGTTTCAAAACCTTAAAGACCTTTGCGCAAACCAACCTACGCTACAAAGATGCCCGTAGCCACGCAGAATCAGCCCGTAAGGTGTTAGACGCTGCGCTTGGAAAATAAGCCAAGCTATTTCCGAGCGGTGCCCTGATAGAAATATGCGGCCACCTTTGGCATACCCTCAGCGTAAAATTCATCCACTTTGACTGAGCCAAAAATCTCTGCTACGAGATCTTTGATCGGGCGGTTGAGGTGACAGCCGTCGGCGATTCGTTTTTGGAGCGGGGTGAGACGATTTTGCCAGATGCGAATGTCTGCATCTGGACTTTGGCCATGTTCGATAAAGAAAAAGCGACCGCCTGGTTTGAGCACGCGGTAAATTTCTTGCAGGGCTTTTTCTACCTTTAGGATGCTGCATAGTGTCCAGGTTGAGACCACACTGTCAAAGGAGGCGTCTGCAAAGGGCAGGTTTTCGCCGCTGAGGGGGCGGATGTCTACGTGAATGTTTGAGGCTGCAATGCGTCGGGTCGCGATCGCATTGCAGCCCGGATTAGGGTCTACAACCGTCAAAGCTGTGACCGTGTCTGGGTAGTGGGGTAAGTTCAAGCCAGTGCCAAAGCCGATCTCCAAAGTATGACCCTGTACAGATTTCAGCAGATCTTGGCGATAGGCGGCAAAGGGCTGGCCCGACATTGACCAGTCCAGCAAGCGGGGAAAAATAACCTGTGAATAAAGGCTCATTGTGAATAAGGCCGGGGTGAATAAGGCCGGGAATGAAGGTGTTAATCAAGGCTCGTATATTTAATTAAGGCTCATCTATAGAGAAGGTAGTGAAATTTGATAGGGTTTAGGTTTACATCGTTTAGATTTACACCATTTAGGTTCACACCCTTTGGGTGTACACCGTTTAGGTGTACACCCATGTCCAGCAAAAAAGTCAGGGGATCCCATGCAGTCACTTAAAGGGCGCGATTTATTGAGCGTTGCAGACCTGAGCCCTCAGGAACTTAAAGACTTGCTTGACCTTGCCGCCCGGCTCAAAGCGGGCAAACTATCCCCCCAATGTGCCAACAAAGTACTGGGGCTGGTTTTCTCTAAAGCCTCGACCCGCACCCGCGTCAGCTTTTCGGTGGCGATGTATCAACTGGGGGGGCAGGTGCTTGACTTAAATGCTGGCGTTACTCAGGTGGGGCGTGGTGAACCGCCTGCCGATACAGCTCGGGTGCTCGATCGCTACTTAGACGTCATGGCGATTCGCACCTATGCCCAGGCGGAGGTAGAAGAATTTGCTCAGTACGCCCGTGTTCCGGTCATTAATGCACTAACGGATCTAGAGCATCCGTGCCAAATCTTGGCTGATTTACTGACTGTCCAAGAAAGCTTTGGTGCCCTTGAAGGCCTGACCCTGACCTATTTCGGAGATGGCAATAACGTTGCCCACTCGCTGATGTTGGGCTGTGCTCTGGCGGGTATGAAGGTTCGCGTGGCGACCCCAGACAGCTATCGGCCTAGCTCCAGCGTTGTTGAGCAGGCTAGAGCACTGAGCGCCAGTCCTGACGATGTGGTGATCACGAGTGACCCGGTGGCTGCGGTGAGCGGCAGCCATGTTCTCTACACCGATGTGTGGGCCAGCATGGGGCAAGAGGACCTGGCCGAATCGCGAATTCCCATCTTTCAGCCTTATCAAATCAATCAAAGCTTGGTTGCCCAAGCCCATGAAAAAGCCATTGTGCTTCATTGCTTACCGGCCCATCGAGACGAAGAAATTACCCACGACGTCATGGAAGGCGCGCAATCAAAGATTTGGGATCAGGCTGAAAATCGGATGCATGCTCAGAAAGCACTGCTCGCGGCTGTACTGGGCCTGGTCTAGTGTGGCCTAAGGCCTTAGGCGCGCTAAAACAGCTGTAAAAACGCCAGTACGCCTTTGCCTGACAGCAGCTCAATCACAATTGAAAAGAAGATGCCTAGCATGGCCATGCGGCCATTGAGGCTCTCGGCAGATTGGGTAAACCCCCAAACAGATTGGCGTTTTGAATGTCTCAAGTTTGTCATGGTGCTGCTGTGTACTATTAAATATTATAAATATTTGTGTTTAAATTGGATCGATCTGGACTATCTGGTGTGCGCGTTCTGGGAGCGCTTTAAATAACTCTCGCGGGCGCTTTAGGTTTTTCCAGCGGTCTGGGCAAATTTAACGGCCAATAGACTCAGCAGCGTTAGCCCGATAATGCCTGCTAAAGGGTTGCCGTCGATGCCTGTTACCCAGGCGGGTACGGTCTGGGTCAGCTGGGTCAGGTTGCCAACTTTGATGATGTAGTATCCCCAAACTAAACCCGCATGGAGGCCTATGGCCAACCCCAGGTTAGAGCGGTGGCGCTGCCACCGTCTGCCCGTCGGCACCCGTCGCGCCCAGGCTAAAGTCATGCCTAAAATTACCAATCCTAAAAACTGGGGGGCGGTGCGGATAATCTCTGGCAAAGGTCTGATGAAATGTGCGATCGCAAACACCAGCGCGCTGATCACCAGCGATAGGCTGGGTGAGTAGTCTTGTTCTAGTTCTGAGAGTAGCCACCCTCGGAAAAACAGCTCTTCTGCAAAGCCGATGCCGACGGCAACCAGTAGGCCCTCGAGGGTAATCGGTAACAATGACCAGGTGGGCGTCTGAGGCGCTGCCCAGCCCAGCAAGGTTTCAAACCCAAACAGCCCAAACACAGCCAAGGTTCCAACACAGAGCGCTTGACAGACGCTGGTCGCAAAACTGGATGACCACCGTAGCCCGCAGTGGGACAGCGGATGTGCCCAGCGATTGACCGCCCGCCCCCAGTGTCGCAGCAGCCAGATAAATAAGAGATAAAGCACGATCAGTGCCAGGGTGGATGCTGCTGCCTCAAAATTTAGGTAACGCCCTGACCCATAGATAACCAGGGCAGTTGGTGCCCAAAGCATCCCCAGCAGCAGTAAAAAAATAACCACTCGCACCAGCGCGGCCTGGCGGGCAAGTCTGGGGCCGAGGTTGCGAATCGGTGGCTTGAGCGATCGCAACTATTCGTCTGGCTCAATAGTACTGGTGAGACCCTTAGCACACAGACTTTCACAGTAAAACTCGGCATGCTCTAGGGCACAGGTAATCACTAGCGCTGTGCCAGCGTTGTGGGCCTGCATCATAATGTCGACCGCCTGAGGCATGGTCAGGCTCGGCACTGTTTTGACCAAAGATTCTACGACGTACTCCATTGAGTTGTAGTCGTCGTTATGTAGCAACACGCGATAGCGCGGGGCTAGTTTGCGAACGGTCCCAGTGACCGGTTTTTCGATGGTTCCAATGGACGGCATAGCGAAATCTGCATCAAAAGTAAAGAGGGCTTAAACTTTGCGGGCTTGATAATCTTAAGCGTGATGAAACCGCCTATTTAATGATAGTTTATTAATTAAATTTAACCTAGCGTTACAATCGTTCTGCGATGGTCGAGTTTTTATGGCTGTATTTTTATTGGCTGGAGCTTTTCTATAGGTAATTTTATATTATACTTATTGTCTTGCTCAACCGGCCAGCCTTCACATCGAAGCTTAAAAATCACTCGTTTTACCTAG
>JBCBZL010000029.1:0-25548 GCA_039815385.1 Cyanobacteria bacterium P01_A01_bin.114 | reverse complement strand
TCATCCACGGCTGACTCTAAAGCACGGACCACTGTGGTGCCAATGGCGATGACTCTCCCGCCGCGCCGTCGCGTCTCATTAATCGATTGGGCCGCCGCTTCGCTAATGAAATATTCTTCTTCAGAGGCCGGATGCTGGGCATCCAGGGCATCATCCATGTAGGAAGAGAGCCCCGTGTGGAGCACGATATGAGCGGTGCGAATGCCCTGCTGCTGTAGTTTGAACAGCAGCTGCCAGGTAAAGGCGCGACCGGCTGACGGCATCTCTGCCGATCCGGGCACTCTGGCATACACCGTCTGGTAGTAGTCGAGATTCCATGGTGCAGAGACATAGCTGTAGCGAATCGGCTGACCAATTTGGTGCAGACGCTCCATCAGCTCGATACCCGCTAGCGAAAAGTGTAGCTGCCACAGCCTTGGAATCCTTGCATCTCGAGTTTTTACAATGGCTGTAAGCCCTGCCCCAAAGTCAAGCTGCATCTGCTCGTGCAAGCCACAGGTGAACAAATCAGGTTTTTGATTGCCCCGACATAGCAGCAATGCCAGCCACGAGTCATCAGCTTGCCTATGGGCCAATCGCACTTCTATATCAGGCCCCTCTGGCAGGATGCGAGCCTGTAAAGACGCGGGCAGGGTTCGACTGGCGTTAAAGACTAGCAAATCGCCAGGGTTTAGAAACGTGTCAAGCTGCCTGAACTGACAGTGCCGAGTAGAGCCATCTGGCTCTATCACCAAAAGCCTAACATCGTCACGGGCGATGCCCCTGCGCTCGGGGGGCTCCTTAGCGGCGAGTTCCTTTGGCAGAGTAAAAGAGAGCGTATTCATGGATAGATAGTTAGAGGATAGATAGCGAGAGAACAAATGCTAAACGGTTTTTGCTGAGACCGCAGGCCGCTCCAGCCCCCAGTTTGCGGCTTGGGCTTGAAAACGCTGACCGTTGATCGCGATCGACTCGTCTGAAGCGAGATAAACAAAGACAGCTACAGCCTCGCGGGGGTCGGCCCACTGAGTCGGATCTTCGTCTGGCTCAGCGGCCCTGTGCATGGCGGTGTTCATATCTCCTGGGTCAACCCAGTTGACTCGAACACCTGTGTTTTCTAGCTCGCTAGCCCAGGTTTGTGACAGCCCCTCAAGGCCAAATTTAGAGATGCCGTATGCGCCCCAGCCGGGGTAGCCAGTAACGCCTGCATCGCTGGTAACGTTTATGATTGAGCCGCCCTGCTCGACCATGGCCGGTAACACTTTTTTAATCAGCAAAAAGGGCGCAATCAGATTGGTATTGAGGACGGTGTGAAAATCTTCTAGCGGGTAGTCCAGCAGATAGGGCATCGGCGAGGGACCCAGCGTTGAGGCATTGTTCACCAAGACATCCAGGCGACCGTTGAAGGCCGCCAGCGTTGTGGCGACGACTCGCTCAATGTCAGCGGGCTGGGTCAGGTCGGCAGCGATGATAACCACACGGGGCTGATGCAGCGTCTGCTCTAGCTGCTGCCGGATATCGGCCATGACGGTTTCAATATCGTTTGGCTGTTGGAGATGGGCCGCGATCGCAACCACCCCACCAGCCGGAACCGCTTGTTCAATCTCTCGCTGCACGGCCTCCAACGCTGCCTTGTCTCGCGCAACCAGAGCAATGCCTGCTGCCCCCTGCTGGGCAAAAGTCAGCGCCAGCTCACGGCCCAGCCCCTGCGAAGCCCCAGTAATCAGAATGTACTTTCCTTGCAGTTTTTTCATGATGGGTTTCTATAAATGTTGATATGAACTATGGCCACATCCAGACCTGGAAGGGAAAACCTTAAGCCTTTCAATAGATGCAGTTTTTCTAAACCTCACTTTCGTAAATCATAGTCGTTATGACTTCATATTGACAATTATACTGATTATATAGCTTCACGAACGCTAGCGCCTTTCGCCTTTCCCCTTTTGCCTCCGTACAGGCGTTGCATGCAACGCCCCTACCCTTCGCCCTTCGCCTTTCGCCCTTCGCCTTTTCCCCTTACCCTTACATGCCCCAAATATAAATAGTTCGGTCTTGGCAGGGTTCGACCCGTTCAAATAGCTTTTCGTCCCAGCTGACATTAGGGTCGCGGTCGAAGCAAATCAAATGGGCTTCTTCTGCGCCAGATTTATCCGCATAGTCTGCCGTTTGGGTGAGCCCTTCTGCCAGGGTTATTGCGAGCGACTTGCGCAAAATCTTTAGCTCCAGGACTATCCGCTGCACGGGGCCGAGAAAGCTTTTTGCTTTGTCCAGAGGCCATTCAATAAACAGGTCGGTGCGTCTGCGCCCCAGGCCATACTCTCGTGTCAGTCGCCCGCCGCCGTTGAGAATGCGTTGCAAGAACGCCTGTAGCAGCAGCTGCGGTCCAGCCTCCTTATAGTCAAATCGCTCAATCCAGGCTTCGCTGTTTTCGCGAAAAAACTGTTGAAAGGCTCGCAGCAGTTTCGGCATATCTAGGCGGCCATCGGCAGTCTGGTACCATTGCTCTGCCTGCACAATACCCATTTGCCAGCCCCAAATCAGCTCTCGGGGAATAATTTCTTGGTAAATGGGATTTGCAATCTGAGTTGCACCATTGATACTGACTGTAATCAAGCCTAAATCTTTAACGTACTCTGTATCCAGCGGATGGAGGCTATCAGCGCTATCTATGCCTTTCAAGAGGGTCGCAATCACCCGATGCACGCGGGGTTCTTTGAGCTTGTCAGTTAGCTGCTCGAGGTGGGTGTCGCGGCGCTGAATCAGGTCTTCGCGGGCGGTTTTCATCAGCTCTAAGGTGATGGTTTGGGTGCGATCGCGACCTGCTTTTAACTTAAAGCAAGCCTGGTAAGCCAGCGCATTGACTAGCCAGGGCTGTCCCTGAGTCTGCTGCCAAACGTAGTCCAACGCATCTGGAGCAAAGATCTGTCCTGTAGTGTCTGTATGCTGGCGCAGTAGCGTCATTACCTCAGATTCAATGAAATTTCCTAACCGCAAGGATTCGGCCTTGATATTGAAGGCGCTGCCCCCCGTAATAACCTCCTGATCAGCGGTATGCATCCGATAGTCACGCACGTCGCGCACGCCGCAGAGAATCACCGAGAGGGGAAAGCCCTGAGGTCGCTGAGTATAGCCTGCCCGCAGCTGGCGCAGCAGTGAAATTAAGGTGTCGCCTACCAGAGCATCGACTTCGTCGAGCATCAAAACGATTGGGCGTTCTGTCTGGGCTGCCCAGCGGCTTAAGATTTCTGCCAGAGCGCCTGTGCTGTCATGGGTAGCCAAAACCGTCTCGACGATCGGCAGCAGATCCGAATTCTGGAGGTAATCGCGGCCTCGATAGGCGACGGCCCGACAGAGAGTGGTCATCGCTTTGTCAATATCGTTCCTCGCGGCCTGCGCTGCTTCTACGTTGACATACAGGGCTTGATAGTATCCCTGACCATTCAAATAATCCATCAGGGCCAGCAAGCAGGAGGTTTTGCCAGTTTGCCGAGGGGCATGGAGAACAAAATATTTGCCCTGGGCAATTAGCCGCAGAATATCCTCCATATCCCAGCGGGTGAGCGGGTCGATCAGATAGTGCCAATCGGCGCGCACCGGGCCAGCAGTATTAAAGAAGCGATCGGTCAAGGGGGGTGCCATGATAAGGGAAACTAGCGCCTGCCCTTCTATCATGGACTAATATTTATGCTAAATCTTTATTCTTTGCTTTGACCCGCTCGTAAAACTCTTCCATCACCTCGATAAACGAGTTATCGCGATGCCAGAAGGGGGGAAAGTCGCCTTGTTTTTTGATCAGCACGGCTGAGACGCCCGACTGCTCGGCCACCTCGATCGTTTGGGGCAGACGTTTTGCTCCCTGCCAAAAGTCTTTTAGGCTAGCGTCTGGTGTCGCCTCGGTGACCGGGCGGGTATAGTAAGCCTCGACTGCCTTTGGCGGCTGTTGCTGCATCATCAGCTCCGCCGACAGGGCCTGCCCCAGGGGTGACTTGGCCAGCTCCTTCTTCAGATCTTCCCGCGAGAGCCCCCGCAGCTCAAACAGCAAAAACGGGTCTTCATCGAGCTGGGCAGCGATCAGGTAGTGTACGCCGGCAATGTGCTTGCAGGGGTTGCTGTAATCCGGGCAAGAGCACTTCGTCTTAAAATCTTTTTTACTGTTGGGGAGCAGCCTTAGACCCAGCGTCTTGAAGCTCTCTTCGATATTGTCCGGGATTTCGTTGAGCAGCAGTCGAGAGATCAGGCTGGCTTTGGAGGCAATCAGGGCAATCACCGCTGCCCATTTAGCTTTGCTAATTGGCTCAAACTCAATAGTGGTGGTATACAAAGGCTCTTCGTAAACACCAAAGTAAGGATTAACCGAACCTCTGACTTTGGCGTTTACCGAACCGTCCTTAATCTCAAAGCTTTTCACCTTACCCCCGCGAGCATAGGAGCGCCCGCGCCCTAACCGACCGGAATCTGTAAAGGTTTCCAGCGCGTGGATAAAATTCTGTCCCCACCAGGTTCTGCTAAAGTCTGCCATGATATTTACTCCAGAACAGCGCTGCGGTTGAGCGAAATTAGCTGCTTAAAGGCGTCGTTATCCAACTCCGTCAGCCAGGACTCGTCAGAGCCGACAATTGAGCCAGCCAGTGACTTCTTATCTTCAATCATCTGATCAATGCGTTCCTCTAGGGTGCCAATAGCAACAAATTTATGGACAAACACATTTTTCTTTTGCCCAATCCGAAAGGCCCGATCGGTGGCCTGGTCTTCAACGGCGGGGTTCCACCAGCGGTCAAAGTGAAAGACATGGTTGGCCTTGGTGAGGGTGATGCCGACCCCGGCAGCTTTTAGCGATAGGACAAAGATAGAAGGAACTGTCTCTGGGTCTTGAAATTCGGCAATCATTTTTTCCCGCTTCTGACGATTCGTGCCCCCGTGCAGATAGTAGGTGTTGTAGTGACTGGTGTATTTGAGGTACTGGGTCAAGGCTTCGCCAATCTCGCGATATTGGGTAAAGATCAGGGCGCTTTCATTTTCCTCAGTGACCTCGACCAGCATCTCGAGCAGGCGAGTCAGCTTGTGCGATCGCTCGGGCAAAAAGTCGCTGTTGTCTTGCAAAAACTGTCGAGGGTGGTTGCAGATCTGCTTGAGTTTGGTGAGCGTGGCTAAGATTAACCCCTTGCGCTGGATGCCGTCTGCCGCCGCCAGCTGCTGTTCGATATCTTTGATCACGGCTTCGTAGAGAGAAGCCTGCTCTTTAGTCAGGTTGCAAAACAGTTTTTGCTCGACTTTGTCGGGCAGATCTTTAATAATTGATTTGTCAGTTTTAACCCGCCGTAAGATGAACGGCTCGACCAGCTTCTTGAGGGTGGCCGCTTGAGTAGGCCGATTGTCTTTTTGAATCGGTAGCTCAAAGTTTTTGCGAAATTGGGCCTGCTTACCCAGATAGCCAGGGTTCAAAAAATTAAAGATCGACCAGAGATCCATCAGACGATTTTCAACCGGTGTGCCGGTCAGGGCCAGCCGATGATGGGCGTCAAGTTTGAGAATCGCTTTAGTCTGAGCCGTTTTGGGATTTTTAATATTTTGGGCTTCATCCAAAACAATTCGATGCCAGGTCAGGCCGCTGAGCAGTTTGGCATCTTTGCGGGCCAGCGTAAATGAGGTAATCACCACGTCGTGCTTGCGGGCGATCGCTTTGAAATCTTTAGCCGCCTTTGCCCGTTCCGTACCGTGGTGTACCGCCGCTTTAAGGTGGGGGGCAAACTTGTGCAGCTCGCGATGCCAGTTGCCGATCACCGAGGTGGGGGCAATCAGCAGCGTGGGGGGCAGATTTTTGACACCTTCCTCAACAGCCTGTTCTCGCTCTTGAACCAGCCGCGCAATCACCTGAACGGTTTTGCCTAACCCCATATCATCGGCCAGACAGCCGTTTAGGCCGAGATTATCCAGATAGTGCAGCCAGGCCAGACCGCGCTTTTGATAGTCTCGCAAGGTGCCCTGCAGCTGACCCGGGTCGGGCATGGTTTCAAGGTGGCTCTTGTCGTTGAGCTGGGTCAGCATGGTCGAGAGCAGCTGATCTCGGTCATACTCAACCTCCAGATCGTCGTCCCCCTCTGCGGCCAGTTTCATAAAGTCCAGCAGGCTCATTTCTGGGTTCTCAGCCTGCTGCTGTTTCCAAAATGCCAGCATTTGCTGCATTTTTTCAGGGTCCAGCTCCATCCACTGTCCC
Source organism: Cyanobacteria bacterium P01_A01_bin.114 (assembly GCA_039815385.1). Classification (GTDB taxonomy): domain Bacteria; phylum Cyanobacteriota; class Cyanobacteriia; order Phormidesmidales; family Phormidesmidaceae; genus SIO4C1. Next base: position 19,355 of record JBCBZL010000029.1, on the reverse strand, counting down.
CGAAACTTGACCAGGGGGGCTTTGGCATTGACCAGCTGCTGCCACTCTTTCTCGGTGACGGGCTGCTCGCCAATCGAAAACTCATACTGGTACTGCACCAGGGTCTCATAGGAAAAGTAGCTTTTAGATTTGTCATTGCCGCCCAGGGATTTGCCCTTGGCTTTCAGGCGAATCTTGGCCCGCTGCCGCCCTTTTGACGTCCACCAGGCGGGGATAATCACCTTATACCCGGCATCTTCTAAGACCCAGGCCGCTTCTTTGAGAAAATTAAAGGCGGTCTCCAGATCGACCGTAATGCCCACCGGCTCATCGGTCTCTAACCCCTGCCAAAACTTAGGATAAATTCGGGCGGCGTAGCCCAGGTTCATCAGTAAGTGCTGCTCAAAGTCATCGCCAAACTGCTGACGCAGTTCTTTTTGTCGCTTGCCGCGCAGCCGCCAAAAATCTAAGAGGGACAGCCGCAGCGAGGGGTCAGCCTTGGGGGCAACCTGAAAGAGAATTTGCCAGTCATCTTCGGGTTTGTCGGGCTCCTGGAGCTGAAAGTAGATGTGGAAGGGAATCTCAGTTTGAGAGCGACTGATGCGATCGCGCCAGCTCTGCCACTGCTGATACTGTTCTCGCCACGCTGGCAAAGTCCAGTGAGTATTCAGGTTAGGAAAAATGCAATCGTAGACCAGCGAGTCTTCAATCTTTTTGAGAAAGCTCTGGGGAAAAGCGGTCTGGGTAATCAGCTTTGACAAAAAGCATTCAGAAAAATGCCGCAGCAGGCTTTCTCGATTGTAGAATTTAGGGTCTTTGATAGGCGCTGCGAAGCCCGCCACGCAGGCCAAGGGCATATAGTCTACATAGGCTTCAATATCGGTCTCGTAGCGTTCTCCGATCAGATCCCAGGCTGGATATATTTCAAACTCGTTGGCCTGAGCGCTGGTTTTGGTGCCAGGTTTACTTTTACGAGTACGACCGGACGCTGTTTTTGTTGTATTGGTTTTACTTTGAGCCTTGCTCCGACCCTTTTTAGGCGAGGCGGCCAACTCCCGGTAGCGCATTGCTGGTATATATTGGTCTCGCTGAATCACCTGCTTTAACGACTGGGTATAGTGATACCAAAACAGCAGGTCAGACCCAAGCTGCACCTCAGCCAGGTTATACAGCGCGATAAAGTGCAGATCGTTCAGCAGGCTTAAAACCCGTTCGGCAGATACACCGTAGCAATCAACTTCCCAAAATTGGTAATCAAAGGTCTCAGGCAGCTCCTGCTCTAGATAGCGAGATAGCTCTAGCGAAGGCAGAGGCTGCTTGGCAGCGGTGGGCAGCAAAAAGTGCTGGGGGGCAATATCATCCTCAAGCGAGTGATATGGTTGGGGCTTAACGCCCAGCTCAGCCTCTAATAAAGCGGGAAGAGACTCCCCAGGCACGTGGCGCGGATGCCCCAACTTGCGACGCTGCTTGCTTTTCTCGCTCGTCTCTACCCACAGACAAAACTGTCCTGGCTGGATAAACGTCTCTTCTGCTTGAGGAATCCAGGTACCATGCAGAACTTTCATTACGCACGCTGACTAGGGGGCTGCTGCTGATATCTTACGAGGTTAGGCCAGGTCGAACGTTTTTTGTAAAGAAGTATGAAGGGCACTGCCGCTACACATCTGAAGCAACCACGCCATCTGCAACGGTAGCAGGTTAGCCAAATCGTAGCCTTCTAAAATCGTGTCGCGAGCGTTAGCACGAATGTTGTTCATCTGCACCGGGTTATCTAGTGCAGTCTCCACGGTGTCACAGAGGCTAACAGGGTCAAAGAAGTCTGTGAGCAGACCGTTTACGCCATCTTGAATCACTTCCAGCACAGGCGCAGTAGATGAACCGACTACGATGCAGCCAGTCGCCATCGCTTCTAGCATAGACCAGGATAAAACAAAGGGGCGGGTCAGGTAGACATGCACCGACGAGGCTTGCAGCACCTGTCGGTATTCGAGATAGGGGAGCAGTCCAGTAAAGTGGAGTCGAGATTGATCTAAAGGGGTAGTTTCCAGCATCCATTCTTTGTAGGTTTTACCATCCTGGCGGGTACGACCATAGGCGACTCGGTCTTGGCCCACCACCACCACATGACATTTAGGCCGTCGCGCCTGCAAAAGCGCCACAGCTTTGATGAATTGAGGGAAGCCCCGATAGGGCTCCATCCCGCGCGCGACATAGGTGACAATCTCTTGGGCTTCAGACAAATCTAGACCGATGCGGGGCAGTACCAGCTTGGCATCGGGATTGGGCTTGAAAAAACTGGTGTCTATGCCGTCGTGTATAACAGTGATCTTGGGTTGAAATTCTGTCGGAAACTGCGATCTCTGCCAGCAGGTAGGCGATAGGCCGCGATCGCAACTGTACAAATCAGTCAAAATAGGCGTATTTTTCAATCGAATGCGAGCTGCATCGTCAGGGGTTAGGGGGTCATCAGGGTCAAAGTCAGCATCGCTGCCGTGGGCGTGATAAAACCATTCAAAATAACAATTCAGCTGCGCTTTAGGGAACAGGTCTTGCATAAACAGGGTTGGCCCCCAGCCAGAATGACCCAATATGATATCGGGAACAAATCCGTCAGACTTCAGCCGAGTCGCCATTCGGTAGACGGCCTGCCCTGCCAGCGTGGCCTTTTCTAGCGGGTGCAGGTAGGGATGGGTTTCAGCCCGTACCTGACGGGCAGGCTGATAAAGCGCTTTAGTCACTCCAGGCATGTGGCCTTCACGACGAGTCGTCCCAAAGATAACCTGATGCTGCTTATCTTGAGCCAGAGCAGACGCCAGATGGCGAAATTGTGCTGGGAAGTTGGGATGTAAAAAGAGAATATTCATGAGGTTCTAGGTGTTAGGTATTAGGTGTTAGGAAAACAGACTGAAGCGATTGAAATCGTTTATATACAAGCGATTACCTCTAAGCCTAAAACCTATCACCTAAAATCTAACACCTTTTCTATTGACCTAGTGGGTACTTTGTTTCTGCGCCAATCTCTTATGCCTCTATACCTCAAATAAAGGTGAAACTACTGGCATTAATCGTACTGATATCTGCAATGACGGCAATCATGTTGTTAGGGTCGCTGACCTGAGCAACCACCAGGTCGTTACTGGCTAAATTACCTACCCCCAAATTATCTTCAATGAAGGTGTAATCACTGAAACTTCCATTAATCACAATGGTGTCCATATCATATTCAAAGTTTGTAATCGTGGCATATCCATCAATAAATGCCCCTCCGTCAAGGTAGAAGAGCCCGTTGGCATCCCCTAGCACGAAGGTATCGCTTGCATTATCTCCAAACCCTAGCACCGCTGTTGAGCCCCCATCCAGGGTGTCAGATTGACCCAGTGTAAAACCACTTTGATAGCCGGTTAGAGAGTCTTCCCCAGCCCCCCCGTACAGCTGATCATTCCCTTCTCCGCCAATTAAGGTGTCGTCCCCGCCTGTCGCACTGGTGCCCCCAAAGTCACCATATAAAACATCACTGCCGTCGCCCCCCATCACCAGATCGTTGCCTTCTTCCCCGTAGAGGTGGTCACTTCCGTCCTTACCCTTGAGGGTATCGTCGCCTAAACGGCCATAAATATCATTGTCGGCTGAGTTGCCCGCCATATTATTAGATAAATCATTCCCCTCCGCTCGCTCGCCTGTGAAGGTTTCTTTCATCTTGAGATCTTCTACATAGGCTGGCAAAACGTAGGGGTCAGCAGGGGCTAGATTCCAATCTATTAAGAAAACGGTATCAATGCCACCATTTTGGCCAGAAGATTCAATAATATCGTCCAGATTGCTACTAATCAGGTAGGCGTCATTGCCTGCCCCCCCAACTAAATCATCTGCACCCGCGCCGCCCTTCAGGGTGTCATTACCCCCAGCGCCGAACAATTCATCGCTGTCACTGCCACCCTCCAGGTAATCATCTCCGCCTCGGCCAATCAGGGTATCATTACCCTCTAAACCAGACAGACTCCAGCCGGTATTGTCATCTGCCTCTAACCGATCGTCAGCGCTGGTGCCGACTTTGACATTGCCAATTGGAATAAGACTCAGATCAACAATGGGATCAGGAATGAGATCGGAAATAGGGGTCATTTTAATGTCTCCTTTACTGGGTTGTGAGAACGCTGTTAGCGAGCAGCATTCTGACGGAACAACTCCATATAAACCTTCAAGAAGTCAGGTTCTAGATTTAGAAAAGGATGACTATGGGTTAGCTTCGGGTTGACTTTTGGAATCAACGACGAGACCTAAACGATTGCTTTCACAAAGGGCAGCTTGCGCAGCAGACTGCTAAAGGCAAAGCTGATGGGAACCCCACTCGCAGGTTGTCGATAAAAACGAGTCGATTAAGGGGGCGCACTACCCATCCTTAAGACAGGGGTTTACGACAGCGAATATGTAAAAAGTAGGCAACGATTTGGGTGTCCGCCACCGTCGGGCACCGGGCCGCGCTCTCCTCATCTGCCCGAGGCTCTGCCAGTTCTTCAATGACAAACCCCTTAGCAATTAACAGGTTTAGCCATTCGCTGAGGGTGCGGTGAAAGCGTGGGATCCGAAACTTGGGCCAGCGCTGTTGTTCTTCGGCAGGCACATTGCTAAACAGCCATTCATCAATGCGTCCGTCGATGTTGGCAAAGTAGTCACCGACTGCGATCGCATATTCTTTACCCTCCTGATCTTTCAGACTCTCACGGTAAGGAGGGTCAAAGCAGGGATGGGTAATCGAAAACTGAAAAAAGCCGCCCGGTTTTAGAACCCGATAGGTTTCACGAACGGCCTTCTCATGATTGGGAATATCCATCAGGCTCATAAAGGCGGTAGCAAAATCAAACGTGGCTTTGCTAAAGGGCAAATGCGAGGCGCTGGCTGCCTGAAATAAGATGCCTCGAGGGTCGTGATTTTCTTGCGCCAGGGCATGGTGGAGAAAATTTTGAGCCACATCAATCGCCACCATCTCAGCCCCGCGCTCAGCCAGTTTTCGAGTGTTGGTGCCTTCACCACAGCCGATATCTAGCCCCTTTAACCCGTCAATATCAGGCAGCATCGCCAAAAAGGCGGGGGTATTCACCCAATCTCGATAAACGTCATAGCCCTGCCTGACCAGGGTGGTCCAGGTGTCTGCGTTGTTATTCCATAAGTGGCCCACGTCAAAGTCATCCATGGGATATCGTCCTGTTACTGAGACGTGAGCAAGTCTACTGCCAGCGCGATCGCCCGTTCTTTTTGCGGGTCTACCCCCTGGGCATGCTCTAGCGGAAAGGGCACGATCACATCCGGGGTAACCCCGACCCCCTCTAAGCGAACCTGATCATCCAAGTAAACATCGGCCACTGCCACATAGAGCAGACTGTCATCAGGCATCAGAAAAGCTCGCCCCGCGACCACCGCGCCAGGGGTAGGGCTGCCCACCACCGGGCCAATCTCATACTGCTGAAAGCCGTAGGCCAAAATCTCTTTAGCACTGCGGCTGCCTTCGTTGACCAGCATCACCACCGGCTTTGACCAGTGGCCACGATAGGTTGAGGCGGTGCCGTCTCGACGAATGCTGGTTAAACTAGGGCCTCTCGCCGTGTAAGGATGCAGCGCGGTCAGCGGCGCACCGCCCCAGCCGTCTCTTAGATCCAGTACCAGGGCATCCGCATCTTTTAGATGGCCATAAATGAGTTCATCTTCGAGCTGCTGCTGGTAGTCTTCGCTGGCGTACGACCAGGCATGAATATAGCCAATCTGTTGGCCTTTCTTTTTGACCACATCCACGCTCTCTGCCATGGCATCGACAAACATGGTGATGCCGTCAAATAGCTTAGGCGTCACCGTGATCTCTTTTTGACTACCCGGGTTAGGCGACTTTTGCACGGTCAGCGTGACCGGCTGGTCTACCTTGTCAAGAAAGGATTTAATCGGCTGAAAGGGCTGGTTATCAACGCTGAGGATTTGATCGCCCACTTGCAGCCCTGCCGCCGCTGCAGGGCTGCCATCAAAGATAGCCTTGATAAAGTTACTGCCCTTGCTCTGGGCGGTGACAATACCAATACCCGCATACTCGATTTTTCCGTCTGGAAACCTTTCCTGGAGCTGACTTTGCAAGTCGGATATGCGCGGATAAAAAATGCCCAGCAGCTGATAGTAGGCAGGCTCATCTGTCGTATAAAGGTGCGTGTGCGACGTCTGGAGCTGTTCTAGCATCTCGTTGATCAGCGCAGCCTTGTCTGCCTGAGAAGCCGCCTGGGCCACCCGCGGTCGATACTGCTTACCCAGAGCAGCCCAGTCTACCCCGTTGAAGTCAGGGTCGTAAAACTCATCATGGATCGTCTCCCAGACGGTCTCAAACAGCCCCGGCTGCGCCGAAAAAATGGGCCTGAGCGGCGAACCCAGAGTCAGCCCTAGTAAGAGACCTATCAGGGTTGCGATCGCAATCAAACCAAGCCGAATTTGACCTTTGCCAAGCATCATCATCAAACAGCCTCACCCAGCCCCTCAGCCCGACTCATAAGACCTTCCCCTCTTTCGCCTTTCGCCCTTCGCCTTTCGCCTTTCCCCCCTACACCAGTCCGTTTCTCAAAGCCGCAACCGCCGCCTGCACCCGATCATCCACCGCCAGCTTATTCATAATGCTGCGCAAGTGGGTTTTAACCGTACTCACGCTTAGAAAAAGCTCAGCCGCAATCTCCGGATTGCTTTTGCCCTCGACGATTAGCTTAAGAACGTCTAGCTCGCGCTTAGAAAGATCTACCGCAGGCTGCGCCGACCGATTTTGCTGAAGGTGACCAATCACCCGCCGCGCAATTTGTGGATCAAGATAGGTCGCACCCTGCTGCGCACACAAAATAGCCACCTCCAGCCCCTCCAAGCTAGTGCCCTTAATGCAGTACGCATCGGCACCGCTGGCCAGGGCGGCCACCATCTCGGTATCAGCCACGTGGGAGGTCAGCATAACGACACGCACATCAGGCTTTTTTTGCTTAATTTGCTGAGTGGCCGCAATCCCATCTAGCTGGGGCAGACCGATATCCATCACCACTAAGTCGGGCTGCAGCTCTAGGGTCGCAGTGATACCAGAGTAGCCATCTGCCGCTTTACCCACAATTTGAAACTGTTCATGCTCTTCTAGAAATTGCTCCAGGCCAATCTGCATGACGGGGTCATCTTCAACGAGAACAATCTTTAGAGGAGATCGGCTGGTCGGGTTAGATACTTTTGCTTCGGTTAACATAAAGACCTTTTGGGACTCTAAATTGATGAATGTCTATGGTGTGTGTCTACCGGTGATTGCAGGCACTACCTCAGCTTAATCGGGATGGCTAAGTTGCGTAGGGTAACTTAGTCAAACTAAAGATTAGCAAACCCGGTTGAGATTGGCCCGATAGGCTAGATTTTGCGCTAGTTTTGGTTAGATAAGATTGACTAAATTCAATGCATATTACTTCTCTTCAAGCCCTGCCCGATGAGGCCGTCTCCCACAATCCTGAAATTCGCAAACGGGTGATGCTGCGTTCGGGAATGCTCGGTAATCTGACGAATTTTTCCCAGGCGCGGTTTGGGCCAGGTCAGGTCGCGACGGCCCATGCCCACGCTGATATGTATGAGGTCTTTTTTGTTGAGTCAGGCGAAGGGACGATCAAAATTGACAGCGTGGCCCACGCGATGACGCCGGGCACCTGTATTGCAGTCGAGCCTGGAGAAGTCCATGAGGTGATGAATACGGGAGAGCAGGTGCTGGTGCTGACTTATTTTGGGCTAAAGGCAGTGACGTGAGTTTGCGCTGGAAAAGCCCTCATCCCCCGACCCCTTCTCCCAGTTTTTGGAGAAGGGGGGCAAAGCCTTATTTAGCAAGGAATTTATCCATTTGAGATTTTTTTTAGGGAAAAGCTCACTCCGCTCAAAGTCCCTCTCCCACGATTGGCAGAGGGATTTAGGGTGAGGGCCTCAGCGACGGCCAAAAGCGATCAAATCTTGCAGGTCTCACTCAGCGGTAGCTTTGCCCCTCACCTGCCGCTGTCTCAAATAGCCCCCCAGTAAAACCCCCGCCAGCACACTAGCCAGGTTCGCCGCCTGAAACCAAAGCGGCTCTTGCCCTTGACCCCTATATACAGAAATACCCCACATCACCGCTGACAGCACCGCCAGACCAACCGCGTGACCTAGAGGAGCCGCCGGAGCCGCCAGGCCCGTCACATAGCCACCCCCCAAAGCAGCAAACAAACCAAATATCGCAGCAAAGACCATAAACTCAGTAGTCACCATGTGGGCGGGGTTGCTCAGCCAGGTCGAAAACAACAGCACCACCGCCACACTCATTGTCAGGTACCCCACCACCACCGCCACAACGCTGCGCATTCAGCTTCTCCTTAAACTCAGTTCGCTCTAGAATTGTAATCTGGGAATGGGCTTTAGATTCTAGGTTCCAGGTTCCAGGTTTTAGAACTTGCCCATTACCCATTACCCATCACCCATCACCCACTACCCTTTCACCAACTACCCTCCCGGAGATCACATGCCCCCCGACCCCCACCCCATCAAAGCCACCATCCTCGGCTGTGGATATGTGGGCAAGGCCGTCGCCAAACGGTTGCAGCACCAGGGGCTAATGGTAACAGCAACCACCACAAGTCCCGAACGCCTAGCTGAACTCAACACCGTCGCCGATCGCGGGGTAGTACTTATGGGCAGTGACCCCGGTGCTCTGCACGACTGCCTGAGCGATCAGCAAGTCGTGCTAGTCTGCGTTGGCTCAAAGCGCGGCGCTAGCTATGCCGATACCTATCTCAAGACCGCTAAAACCCTAGTCGAAGTCTTGCCCCAGACCCAGGTGCAGCAGCTCATCTATACCAGCACCTACTCCGTTTACGGCCAGCACCACGGCAGCTGGGTCACCGAAGCAACCCCCGCTCAACCGGCCACCGACAACGGCCAGGTGATTGCCGCCGCAGAGCAAACCTATCTATCCGCCGCGCATCCCGGTCGGAAGGTGTGTATTTTTCGCCTAGGCGGCATCTACGGCCCCGGTCGCGAACTCGCCAAAATCTATGGCCGCTCAGCAGGGAAAACCCGACCCGGTCGCGGCGAAGAAGCCAGCAACTGGGTTCACCTTGACGACATTGTCGGAGCCATCGACTTTGCCCGTGAACACTCCCTAGGCGGCATCTATAACCTGGTACAAGATGAAGTACCCACCGTCAAAGACCTGATCGATCGCGTCTGTCATCACAACAACCTCGCCCCGATTACCTGGGACCCCAGCCAGCCCAGCGCCCGCCCCTACAACGCCAAAGTCTCAAACCAAAAGCTCAAAGCCGCAGGCTACTCATTTTTTCACCCAACGTTTGATCTCCCCCACCAACCCTAAACAGCATTTCCCCTATCCGTCTACATGCTGTACCGGGCAAGCACAAGGCCAGCCCCTTCCCCCTTCGCCTTTCGCCTTTCGCCTTTCCCCGTACAGGCGTTGCATGCAACGCCCCTACCTTTCGCCCTTCCCCTTTCGCCCTTCCCATTAAGAATACTCAACCGATTCCTGCACCGCGCGATCGCAACCCAATCCAGCGATACACTACAGAAATCCCCTGTATGAGATAAAGGAATCTACCATGACCAGCGGCATAGATCGCCTTGGCATCCTCAAGGTCAACGGCAGCGACACCACCGTGCCGATCAACATCCGTCAGGAGCCCAACGGCAAGGTCAAAGCAACCCGTCCCCAAAGCACTCAAGTCAACGTTTTAGCCGCGAAGCCCCCCGATGCCCAGGGTTACAAATGGTACAAAATCAGCTATGGCAGCGGCCCCAATGACGCTGGCTGGGTACGCCAAGATGTCATTTCACTCCAGCAGCCTGCCGCCCCCCCAGCCCCCGACCTCACCCAGCTTTATTTTGAAACCCCGTCTCGGGTGGTGCGTGTCTTTATTGACAACAACTTGCTGTTGATGAATCTCTACAACAAATCAACTAAAATAACCGAGCTCAGTCAGCTCACCACCCTGCGCCTGCCGGTCGGCATTAGCAACAGCGAAGAAACCGCCTCTGCCTGGCGCAGCTACGTTGCCCACAAAGATGGACTGGTCTACATTGTGCGATATGTGCCCCTGGCCCAAACAGAGCTAATTCGCAGCGGGGCCATCGACGGTATCGTCATCGATCGCGAAAATGGCTTTAGCAGCAAAGGCAGCGCCTACACCCGTACATAGCCGCATACAGCCCACAAGCAATCATTCGCATAGTGCTCAGTTGCATAGCCACATTCGCCAAATGCCGCTAAGGTGTACTATGCCAGCCAATAAAATAGCCAGGGAATAAGCAGAGTTACTACAGCGAAACGCTAAGGAGTCAAGTATGGCGCAGGCGAAGCAAGGCGACACGGTTTTAATTCACTATACGGGTAAGCTCGACGACGGTTCCGTCTTCGACTCTTCTGTCGAACGAGATCCGCTCGAGTTTTCAATTGGCGCAGGTCGCGTTATTCCTGGCTTTGAGTCGGCTGTTGTGGGCATGAGCCCCGGGGAGTCAAAGGTAGAAACCATTCCCTCTGAGCAGGCCTACGGCCCCCGTCGAGAAGAAATGGTGGTGCAGGTAGATCGCGTCCAAATTCCGGATGAGATTCCGCTGGATGTGGGTATACAGCTACAGATGCAAGGCCCCCAGGGGCAGCAAGTACCGGTGATGGTGACTGAGGTGTCTGACGCCAAGGTGACCCTAGATGCTAATCACCCCCTGGCCGGAGAAAATCTCACCTTTGAAATTCAGCTGGTTGAGATTCAAGGGTAGGGCGCAAGGGGGGTTACTGGCGATCTAACCGAATAGCAAACAGGGCCTGACAAAATTCAGGTGACGATCGATAGCGAACCGGTGAGATAGCAATACCGCCTCGGCGTGCAAAGTAGCACCCTACCGCCAGCTCAGTCGGCCCGCAGGCAGTCAAAATATCCGTAAAAATTCGTTCGCAACAGTCTTCATGGAAGCCCGGATGGTTGCGATAGGTGGCCAGATAGTGAAACAAGGCATTCCGATCGAGCTGGGGACCGCGATAGCGCACCACCACGGTGGCCCAGTCTGGCTGGTGGGTCACCGGGCAGAGGCTCCGCAGCACGTGAGAGTAAAGCTGTTCTTGGACAAGCGCTGGGCCTGACCCTTGACCCAACTTTGAGAGACAGCGCAGACCTTTGGTCGGTGGGCTGGTCGCGTCGGTATCGATGCACGCTCCGAGGGTATGATACGGCGTCGGTGAGGCGATTTTCTCAAAAGGAACAAGCTCACAGATGACCTCAGAGCTGCCCAGTATTTGAGAGAGATCGGTCACAATTTTCTCAGCAAGCGCATTAGGAGAGCCATATCGTTCGTGGTTAAAGCCCATCAAATACAGCTTGAGACTTTTAGACTCGACCATGTTAGGGCTATGGGCCGGATACTGGATTTTGGCAAAGGCGCACTGAGGAAGCCCGCCCGAGGTTAGCCAGGAGACTTCAAAACAGTCCCAGCGATCGCAACCCGAAAATAGAACGGCTGACTCGCCCAGAAACTTAGCCCGCCCAGCTGAACGCGGTATAGGATACAGGAGAGACGGATCATACCGTTGGGGAATCTGACTGGTTTTGCCGAGGGGTAAGGTCGGTGGCTGGGAAGGAGGCATCATGTCTGAACCGGTCGCTTTTGTTAATCAAACGATATTCAGAGCTATTATCTCCCTATTCGGCTGCACTGACAGGTTCGGCAATGACTTTGAAGGTTTCTACCAGCAGGCTCGGCCCTAATGCCGGATGGGGGATAAAATCAGCCACCAGGCCGATAAGAAGTATCAGGGCTAGCAGGCGTTTGGTTCTAAAATTGGAAAGTGTTTTTTTAGCTTGATTCAGCATGATACAACTCTTTTGGCAGGTTCAATGTTTAGCCTTGTCACTCAAAATGATTCATCCCAAGCATGAAAAACCGGGGAAGCTTGGGATGCTCAAAAACAAGCGATCTTCTGGTAGATACGTAAAGCCCTGAATCCTGACTAGTCGAAATACTCCCACTGTTGGGTTTCGCTATCGTAGTCCCAATAGCTTGTCCAAAATTCGTTAACGGTCAAGCGAAATGTTGTGCCGTCGGCGGAATAGTATGAACATTCTGATGCCTCAATGGTCTCAATCGGTGTAGACAAAGCCGAAAATTCGTCAAGCGCCCTGAGGGTTTTGGGATAGCTGCCCTGGGCAGATCGATACGTTTCAAGCTGAGGAATCAACTGGTCGCAAATGATCATAGAATCTACCCTATCTTCGGTCGTGAGCAGCCAAATTGCGATCGCACCCCCTGCCTGCACCCCTGTGATCAGCACAATTGCCGCAGACCAGCGGGCAATGCGCTGAGCTATCGCCCAGCGTCGCCATAGCCACAGACCACCCGCAAGAATAGCCACAGGCAGCGCGATCGTCAGCACGAACAATGCGGCAACGAAGCCAGCTAACGTGATGTAGCCACCCGCGATATAGCTAGCCGCATGAAAAACCACAGCGAGGAGCAACCCCAGGGCGCTTCCCCACAGAAAAACAGGAATACCCATCCGATTCATAGCAGTTATCAGGTGAATCCGACCATCAGCGTGTCCTAACGGCTTAAACAAGCTGGTCGCACTTTATTCCAGACAGAAAAAATTCAGAAGCAAAAAGTATACGTTAATCTCCCCTTCTCGTGGGCTGGGAAGGTTGGGTGATGGGTGATGGGTGATGGGCGTTTTTGGACAAGGCACAAGTAACCAATAACGCCCCCCTTGGAGCCCCTAAAACCTAGTCAGGATCCTTGGGCAGATCAAATCCGTCTCCTATCGACTGCTGTAGGGAGCGTTCGACCAGCCCTTTGATTAGATTCTTTTGCATCATCTCGGTATACATCGCCTGCAAGAAAAGCTCTTCTAGCGTTTCGCGGGGTATCTGTTTGACAAAGTCCCGATACTTGCGGATGTCAAATTGTTGCTCTAAATTGAGCGAAAAGTCAGGCAGCTCGTCTAACATGGCTGATCTCCAGCACCGGGCATCATCTATACAGGGGTTGGTTGGGCTGTCGCAAGCTTCTAAAAGGGAGCCAACAGCGGGGCAACCTCATTAGCGATATTGTAGGTGGGATATGGCAAACCAGAAGGGATTTTATTTTTGGGCAGCCCCTTTGCCTCCAAATTAGGTAGAAAGGGCGTAGGGTACAGCCGATTTTGTAAACGTGCTGTCTAAGAAACCCAATCGGTCAAGCTCAGCTAAGGGGTTTTGAAAAGAACACGCGCCAATACCCTGAAAATATCGACTGCGAACATGGGAAAGCACGTCTAGGGTGACCTGCCCAGCCATATTGATGATCTCTGAAAACTTGGAATTGAGCGGTATTTGGCAGGTGATGCCGTAATCAGAAAAGTCTAACGCGCTGGGGGTGTCAATCTGCAAGATAGACGCAATTTCAGTGGAACTGACCTGATAGCCGTAGGCAAACGTGGCGGCGAGGGCGACATTCAAAAAGCCGTGCATGTTCACCCAGCGGCCATTGGGCAAAGCCTGACAGCTGCGCAGCGGATGGTGCAGGCCCGCTGTAGCCTTGAAGGGAATCTCAGCCCTGGCACAGGCCCCAATAAAGTGAGCCAACGCCTCGACGCTCGGAAAGTCGGCTTGGGTTGGCCCGCCAATGCGAACCTTAGCCGCCGCTCGGGTGCCTTTCAGCACTGCCAGATAGTCGGGCAGGTAGTCAGGCAGAGTAGGGTCGATGGGGACTTCAAAAAAGACACTGACATGGGGCGGCAGCTGCGGCAGTAGGGCTGCGATCGCAGCTGCTGAACAAGGCTTAAATTCGAGCGCAGCAATGGTAAAGCGATCTTGTTTTCCCTGCCAGTAGGTTAAGGCCTCTAACGCTTGGGTCGAAGGGTCTAAAACGACACTCAGGGGCCAGAACGCCGCAGAATACTGCCGATCTAGCTGATCTTCAAGCTGAGATAGCTGAGACAACGGTAAAACAAAACGACCTAGCATCCATCGATGGGCATCGGCGCAGTAGGTCTTATAAGCGGCAATAGCAGGTTTAAAGTCTAGGGCTGCCGGCGGAAAAAGCCCAGCATAGTCTATAAGCGTTGAGAGAAGTAACCTTAACGAATGGGCAGTCATAGGGATGGCACAGGTACGAATAAAGCGAGTCTGAAGAGAGAATTTCAGCCAGCGTCAATCAATCATATAAACTTTCTTTAAGGACATTTCTTTAGGGGCATTTCTTCAGGGACATTTACATGGGGGTTCAAAGATAGCCTAAATGTGGCTAGCTGACCCTTCGGTATCGGTGGTTGCTAGCCAGAGTTCAGATCAGGTGTGACAGCCTCTATGAAAATTCTCCTAAATTAATTATAGTCTCAGCGCTTCCGATCGGATGTCGTCTATACCCAAAAGAGACATTCCTTGAATAAAATTTGAACGTTAGTGATCCTTACCTTCATATATCCACATAGCCTGCGTATTTCCAGCTTTTGAGAACCCACACTTTTTATAAAAGCCAACCGCCTCGTTGTCGGCGACCAGCATATGCATGTGCATCCCCTCGTAACGCTGCTTTAAAATCTCAAGGATACTTTTGCCAACCCCTTGGCCCTGGTAGTCAGGGCTCACCAGAAGATGTGGATAATAAACCACAAGAAACCCATCCGAGATCGCATTGCCAATACCCACAAGATGATCGCTATCCCACGCTGACACAAGCGCGTGGGAGCTTAGCAAAGCCTGATATAGCGCCCGAGGTTTTTGCGCCGAAGCCCAGCCGTTAGCCCGATACAAACTCAAGATAGGCTCGATTGCAATGTCTCGTTTTTCAGAAAAAGTAATCATTCCCAACTCAAATCCTGGCTAGACCCCAAAATTTGACCTGCACTCACGCCCAGATCAGGTTTTGGGGTCTGGCTATCGACAAAATTAACTTGGCGTTGCAGGACGCAGCAATTTGGGACCAAAACTGAGCAATAAGATACAAGAACTTCCTGCAGGATTCCTGGATAGTAATGGCACGACATGACACGACATGACACGACAGTAGCGACACGACCCTATTTCAGGAGCAATCAGTGCCCATGCATTATTATACGCTTGGCAACACAGGGCTAAAAGTGAGTCGTTTGGCCCTCGGCACCATGACCTTTGGAGACGATTGGGGCTGGGGTGCAGATGCCTCTAATGCTCGCCAGCTATTTGACGCCTATCTGGAGGCGGGCGGCAACTTTATCGATACAGCCGATCTGTACACCAACGGCAACAGCGAGAAGATGCTGGGCCAGTTTATCAAAGACACTCGCAGTCGCGATCGCACTGTTGTGGCGACTAAGTTTAGCTACAGCGCTGAGCCCGGCAACCCCAATGCGGGGGGCAACGGACGCAAGAACATCATGCGAGCTGTTGAGGGCTCTCTACAGCGCTTAGACACCGACTATATTGACCTATATATTCTGCATACCTGGGACCAGGTGACCCCCGCCGCCGAAGTTGTTCGCACGCTAGACGATCTGGTCAGCTCAGGCAAGGTTCGCTATGTGGCCCTATCCGACGTGCCAGCCTGGTATGCGGCCCAGGCCCAGACGATTGCTGAAGAACGCCATTTAGAGCCGCTGTGTGCGCTCCAGCTAGAATACTCCCTTGTAGAAAGAAACATCGAGTTTGAGTATGCTCCGCTAGCCCAGGCGCTGGGCACCGGCATTATGGTTTGGTCGCCCCTGGCCAGCGGCCTGCTCTCGGGTAAATATAAGCCTTCCCAATCTGGGGGCCAGTCTGGGGCCGAAGGCTCGGGGCGCTTGGCCACCCTGGCGGGCAGCGACAACCCAGCCTTTAACAAATTTACAGACAAAAACTGGGCGATTGTGGCTGAGCTAGAAAAGGTAGCCAGTGAGCTAGGCCACTCGATGGCTCAGGTTGCGGTCAACTGGGTTGCTAACCGGCCCAGCGTGGCCTCCGTGCTGATCGGGGCGACCAAGCTACATCAGCTCAAAGACAATCTAGGAGCCCTCGACTTTGAGATTCCGGCCGAGCTGCAACAGCGCCTGGACGAGGTCAGCAAGCCCGAGACGCGATTCCCCTATACCTTTTTTGAGCCAGGTCTCCAGGGTATGATTACCGGCGGGGCAACGGTGGGCGATAAACCAGCAGGCTACTATCAACCCGTTTTAGTGGCGGGTGAAGGGGCGGGGACAGCTGCTAGCGAATCGTAACGAGGTGGTATATAAGGGATCTACAATGAAATAATATCCTGCTTCTAGGGTGGGTGATTGGTGATGGGTGATTGGTGATGGGTGATTGGCGTTTTCGGACAAGTCACAAATAACCAATAACGCCCCCTGGATCGCCTAAAACCTAAGACCTATATTGGGCACAGTGCATGGTTATGACAACCCAGCAATGCCAGGAGGCATCCCACGTCTCTGTTCAAGCGTGGCAGGCTGACGGCGTTTTACTAGAACAATATGCCTACACAGCCGGGAGCGTAGAGCCATTACCCAAACATGCCCACGTGGAGTATCAGTTTGGGCTGAGCTTTGACTGCCCCGGAGAATATTTCTATCGCGGTGCCCGCCATGCGGTTCCCCTGGGCAGCTTGAGTGTGATTCACTCCGGTGAGGTGCATGCGCCGAGCGATCGCACCTGCTTGCCTGAGCCCGCCCATTTTTGCATGGCCCACATTGACCCAAAATGGTTGCAGAGCGCAGCGGCAGAGATGGCTGAGAAACCCGTCTCTGCTCCCTTTTTTTCAGCGACTTTGGAGGCTGACCCTGAGTTAAACCGGCTGTTTCTTGCCTTACAGTCTGTGATCAGCCTGCCCACGTCTAAGCTTGAGCAAGATATGGCCCTCTGGGACTTTTTGGTCTATCTGATTGAGCACTATGCGTTTCATCGGGCTGACCCACCAGTGAAGCCGGCCCAGGCAGCCGTTGAGCGAGCTCGCGATTATTTGCACGCTTACTATGCTGAGGATGTTTCGCTAGCAAAACTGGCCGCGATCGCAAATCTCAGTCGCTTTCACTTTTGTCGTCTGTTTAGTAAAGCGGTTGGCGTCTCTTCTAGCACATATCAGACCCAGCTGCGCATTACTGAGGCAAGAAGGCTGCTGGCCCAAGGGTTCTCAATTGCGACGGTTGCCACAACCACCGGGTTTTACGATCAAAGTCATTTTAGCTGGCACTTCAAACGTCAGGTGGGCACCACCCCCGGCAGCTATCTGGGTCAGACCGCAATATCTTCCTAGCTTTCTAACCCGCCACGACGGTAGCCTTGACATCTGCGCACCTTTGAAACAACTCAACGAAATAACTCAGCTATGTCAGCTCTCAACCGCCGCAATATTTTAACCACAGGAACCTTGGCCGCAGCGGGTCTGGCTGTGGCCTCTGCGAGTCAGGCCAATACCCTTAACCCGCCAGCAGCTGAAACCACTGCCGCCAACCCAACCGGCAGATTCGGCGGCAAAGTCGTGCTCATTACCGGAGCCACCTCCGGCATTGGTGAAGCAACGGCCAAAGCCTTTGCCCAAGAAGGGGCCATGGTTGCTTTTAATGGACGGCGTGCCAATCTAGGCCAGCAGGTCGAAAGCGAGATTCGAGCCTCTGGCGGCGAAGCCACCTACATTCAGTCTGATGTGCGCGACCCCCAGCAGGTCGAAAAATTTGTCGGTGCCACCGTTGCGCAGTATGGCCGGTTAGATATTGCCTTTAACAACGCGGGCGTTTTTATGACACCTGTTGAGATTCAAGAGATGGATCTTGCAAACTATCGCGACATGATCGCGACCAACCTGGACGGGGTGTTTTATGCGATGCGATATGAGCTGCCTATCATGATTGAGCAAAACCGCGGCATTATCATCAATATGGCCTCAGTGGCTGGGCATCGCGGTTTTGCCAATACGCCTCACTACAACGCTAGCAAACACGCTGTGATTGGCCTGACCAAAGCAGCCGCCACCGCGAATGCCAGCCGCAATATCCGGATCAATTCAATCTCTCCGCTAGCGGTTGATACCCCCATGCTGCGCCGCTCCTTTGAATATCAAGGATTAACCTATGATCAAATGGCCCCCAATTTTGTCACACCTCGGATTATGACCCCAGTAGAAATGGCCCGGGCCGTGATGTTTTTGGCTTCAGACGAAGCGACCTCTATCAACGGCACGGATCTAGACGTGACAGGCGGTCAGCTTGCCTAGGCGTGAATCCGCTTTAAGGTCTAAGTTTGAGTTTTGAACTAGGCGATCAAGAACGTGTTTAAGTTTCAATCCCTGATTGGCTGTTCAATCATCTTGTAAACAATCGTTTTGTTAGGAGACAACTGAATTATGGCTGACTTCACTCGTCGTCGGATGATCGCGACCGGTGCGATCGCAACTGCTGGTCTGACGACGGCTATTGCCACAGGCCAAGCCAATGTCCAGACGGCCAGTGCCCAGACTGATAGTGCGCCTGAGGCCAGGCTTCCCTCAGCAGGTCAATTCTCAGGAAAAGTTGTTCTCATTACTGGCGCTACCTCTGGTATTGGTGAGGTTACCGCTAAAGCCTTTGCCGAAGAAGGGGCGAATGTTTTCTTTTGCGGTCGACGCGAAGCGCTAGGCCAGCGGGTCGAAGCAGAGATTCGAGCGGCTGGGGGCGAGGCAACCTATATGCTAGCCGATGTGCGCAATGCCCCTGAGGTCGAGGCCTTTGTCGCGGGCTGTATCGCCCAGTATGGCCGGTTAGATATTGCCTTTAACAATGCGGGAATTGACTATCCCCCGGCGACCATTGCTGAGACCAATGTTGACGAATTTGACAACCTGATGAGCACCAACGCCCGGGGCGTCTTTCTCGGCATGAAGTACGAGATTCCTCACCTGCTTGAAACGGGCGGTTCGATTATTAACAATGCCAGCATCGGCGGTCACCACGCCTTCCCTAACATTATCGGCTACGGGGCTAGCAAAGCAGCGGTTATTCACATGACTAAAATGGCCGCTCAAGAATACGGCAAGACCATTCGGGTGAATGTAATTGCCCCCGGCGGGGTTGATACCCCCATGTGGGAGCGGGTGCAGCGCGATTGGGACGTGACCGAAGAGCAGCTGGTGGCGGCATATCCGATACAGCGGGTGGCTCAGCCAGAAGAGATTGCCAGCGCAGTGATGTGGCTGGCGTCAGATGCGGCCTCCTATGTGTCAGGCATGCGGTTTGATATCGATGGCGGCGGGCTGGGTTAGTAGTCTGTCAGCCTTGTTGCTTGTCTCACCGCCCGAGCCCACGGCCGAGACGTTGTCCCAGGCGATCTGCACGTCGTGAATTTGGCCGGTGTCGGGGTCAACGCGATAGACACCCAGCGTGTTCTTGTAGCCTGCGCCTTCGTGCAGGAACG
>JBCBZL010000038.1:0-22679 GCA_039815385.1 Cyanobacteria bacterium P01_A01_bin.114 | reverse complement strand
GGTGAGGTGCAAATGCCAGGCCTGATCAACATGATCGGAAGGGGTGACCGGATGACCCGCTGCGACAGCCAAAAAGGCAAACTTCTTATACTCCTCGATAACTTCCTGGGCATAGTCCAGTGACCAGTGATTATCTCTGGCCAGTCGCTTACTAAACGATAGCTGCGCATCGGGCTGATCGAGCGAGAATGATTGAATGCGCTCATAAAGTTCTGCTTGCTGAGCCGTCATCAATTGAGTATTCTGATCGGTGAATCCTGGGTCAGTTAAGACTGGGTCAGTCAGCGCTTCAGATTCCATCATGTTTTCTGATTGACTTATAACGCATACCTCGAATTTAGCACTGCCCTATGGGCCGATGAGGACATAATGATCGTGTTGACCTAATTTAGCCCCGTCGTGAGAGTCGGTCAGCGTCATAATAGTAGAGGCGCTTTACATTCCTTTACTACTATTCCTTTACCATGGCGAGAGATTTACGGGACTTTATCAAACTCATTGAGGCGCGGGGGCAGCTGCGACGGATTACGGCACTGGTCGACCCCGAGCTAGAGATTGCCGAGATCTCGAACCGGATGTTGCAGACCGGGGGGCCAGCGCTGCTGTTTGAGAATGTGAAGGGTTCGCCCTACTCGGTATTGGTGAACAGCCTGGGCACCGTTGAGCGGGTGTGCTGGTCAATGAATATGGAAAAACCAGAGGAGCTAGAAACCCTGGGTAAAAAGCTGGGTATGCTACAGCAGCCAAAGCCGCCGAAGAAGGTATCTCAGGCGATTGAGTTTGGCAAGGTGCTGTTTGATGTGGTCAAGGCCAAGCCGATGCGCGACCTGCTGCCGCCCTGCCATCAGGTGGTGCTCAAGGGCGATCAGGTTGATTTGAAGCAGATTCCGATGATCCAGCCCTATCCCAAAGATGGAGGGCGAGTAGTGACCTTTGGGCTGGTGATCACCAAAGACTGTGAAACAGGGATCCCGAACGTCGGGGTGTATCGTCTGCAGCTGCAGAGCCAGAATACGATGACGGTGCAGTGGCTCTCGGTGCGGGGCGGGGCACGTCACCTGCGCAAGGCGGCTGAGAATGGGAAAAAGTTGGAAATTGCCATTGCTATCGGCGTCGATCCGCTGATCATCATGGCGGCGGCCACCCCGATTCCGGTGGATCTCTCTGAATGGCTATTTGCTGGGCTCTACGGTGGCAAAGGCGTTCACCTGGCAAAGTGTAAAACGGTGGATCTTGAGGTGCCTGCCACGTCGGAATTTGTGCTGGAGGGGACAATTACCCCCGGCGAGGTGGGTACAGATGGTCCATTTGGTGATCACATGGGGTACTACGGCGGCGTCAATGACCAGGCTCCGCTGATTCGCTTTCAGTGTGTGACCCATCGCAAAGATCCGATTTATCTGACCACCTTTAGCGGCAGACCACCCAAAGAAGAGGCGATGATTGCCATTGCTCTGAACCGCATCTATACCCCGATCCTGCGGCAGCAGGTACCTGAGATTGTGGATTTCTTTTTGCCGATGGAGGCGCTGAGCTATAAAGCAGCCGTGATTTCGATTGACAAGGCGTATCCAGGTCAGGCGCGTCGGGCGGCGATGGCATTTTGGACGGCGCTACCGCAGTTTACCTACACCAAGTTTGTGATCGTGGTAGATAAAGACATTAATATCCGCGACCCGCGTCAGGTGATCTGGGCGGTGACCTCCAAGGTAGACCCAGCCAGAGATGTGTTTATCTTGCCGGATAATCCCTTTGACTCATTGGATTTTGCTAATGAGAAACTGGGCCTGGGCGGACGTATGGGCATTGACGCGACGACAAAAATTTATCCAGAAAGCGAGCATGAGTGGGGCGAAGAACTGAAGTCGGCCCCAGATTTGGCGGCGATGGTAGAGCGTCGCTGGGCAGAGTACGGACTGGCAGACTTAGAGATGGGTGAGGCCGATCCCAACGTGTTTGGCTATGAGATCCGATAGGCCGATAAACGATGCGTCCCTTTGATTCTCTTGCTGGCAGAAAACCGATTGAACGGCAGCCGCGGGTGCGATCGCAGCGGGTCTGGTTTTCTACCCTGATTAGACTCCAGGGTTCAGTTGTCCCAGCCGTGATGCCTCGGGTATTGGGCTGTGCCGCCTTCGGCTTGCTCATATCCATCCTGCACCAGTACAACTGGCCCGTTTCACTGCCGATGCTAAGCGGCATCGTCCCCAGCCTTGTCCTGGGTTTGCTGCTGGTCTTTCGCACTAATACCGCCTATGAGCGCTTTTGGGAAGGCCGTAAGCTGTGGGGCACGATGGTCAATGTCTCGCGCAACCTGGCCCGGCAAATCTGGGTCGCCATTGAGGTCAAAGATCATCAGGAGCGTGCCGCCAAGCAACAGGCTCTGAGGCTTGTGGCTGCTTTTTCGGTCGCCACAAAACTGTGGTTGAGAAAGCCATCCGTCAACGCGCCCGACCATATAGAGCTACAAGACTTGCTCACCCCAGAGCATTACGAGCAGCTGCAAGTCATGAATCACCCCCCTTTAGAAATTGCCTTTTGGCTGGGGGACTATCTGCAGCAGCAGGCGAAAGGGCGTATCAATCCCTATCAGCTGATCAAGCTGCTGGAGCTATTGGATCAGCTAGTAAACGTTTTGGGCGGCTGTGAACGGATTCTCAAAACGCCGATTCCGATGGCCTATTCGATTCACATTAAACAGCTGCTGCTGCTGTACTGCCTGGCCCTACCCTTTCAGGTCGTCAGCGACCTCGGCGGCTGGACTGCCGCGATTGTAGGCCTGGTCTCGTTTACCGTTTTCGGCATCGAAGAAATCGGCATCGAAATCGAAAACCCGTTTGGCTGCGACCCGAACGATTTGCCACTAGATGAGATCTGTCAGACCATGCAGCGGAATATTGAGGATTTGATGGGGTTGACGCCGGGGGGTAATGGGAAATAGGTAGAGGCGTTGCATGCAACGCCTCTACCTATTTCCCAAATTTTGCATTTCGTTAAGAAACCCTCACAAAACCAAAAATCGTATCGTATTATACAGATATAGATTAATCGTTCATCTCTCTATCTCTATCTAACAGCCTTGCTAAAGCTAGCAGCTTTGCTAGATGCTTTGTTAAACAGAGAGACGGAAGTAAGGCAGGCTGCCTGAAGGAACGCGCCTCTATCGACGTATAGCCTTGAGGAGGCGAACCATGAAATTAACTTATCGCGGTGTTTCTTACGATTACACACCCCCGGCAGTCGCTACAAAATCGACTGGAAAAACTGGCAAGTATCGCGGCGTAGACGTGCGTTTCCGTGCTGTTGAGCATCCACCGGTTCAACCGTTGAAGGTGGACATGATTTATCGCGGCGTGCGGTATGGAGCTGGTGAAGCGGCTGAGGCTGCTGAGTCAGGGGTACCCGTTGCTCAGTCTGTTTCCGAAAGATTGCGAGGACTCGTGATGGGCCACGCGCGCAACGTTCGTCGGCGTGAGCAGTCAATGCTAGCTCGGATGGATGAGCAAGTTGGGCTCACAGCTAAGGATGCTGCCCACTATGCAAGCCGCATCCAAGGTAAAACGAGTCATGGCTTTGGCGGCTACGACCGCAGTGGTGCTGCTATGAGCTAGTGCCTTAGCCAAACAGAGTTCCTCTCCGATATAGTTCTGAATCAGAACTTGACGAGGGTGCATCACCCAAAAGCTCAGTGTGTTAAGCGCTGGGCTTTTTGTTTACACGCCAATTTACACGCCAATTTTGGCACACAGGGTTTCGATGGGGCAGCGATCGCACTGGGGACGCTGCTTGCAAATTTGTTTGCCAAAGGGCATGAGAATCTTGTTGGTCTCGATCCAAAATTGTTTCGGCAGCTTAGCTTCCAAGGCCTGGGTTGTTTTCTCAGGGGTTTTAGTTTCAACGTAGCCCCAGCGATTGACAACGCGATGGACGTGAATATCAACGCTGATATAGGGCTGGTTGCAGGCAATGCCCATGGCCAGGTGGGCGCATTTGGGGCCAACGCCGTTGAAGCTGCGCATGATGTCTACGTCGCAGGGGAGTTCGCCATTGTGATCGTTGACGAGGGTAGTTGCGATCGCATGGATCTGCGCCGCTTTGCGATCGGCAAACGTGCTCCGTTTGATCAGGGTCTCAATCTCTTCGACAGTTAACTGGCTCATCGCCTGAGGCGTCTTGGCCTTGGCAAACAGCCGACGGGACACCGGTAGACTGGTCTCATCGTAGGTGCGAATGGAAATCATGCAGGAGATCAGCTGCTCAAACGGCGAGTCGTAGCCTTCGTCAGCCAGCTGAAACATCGCCGCTTTTGGATAGGCTTGAATGAACTCCCGCAGGCGATCGAAAACTGTTTCGATATCAAAATTTGGCAGCGTCACCATAAAATTTTTAGAAAGTCAAAGGCAGATTAATGATCTGATCCTTGTAATCATCTTCGAAGGAAACCTGAGCAATTAAAAGCAGCTCAGCCAGATTTTCTCCCATTGTCAGACGAGAGCCGAGCGTAATGATGCCAGGGATATGCCTGTTTTGGGCAAGATGATCCTTTAAGTGCCCAGGCATAGAGGCACGGTTGTTGGTGATTAGGATAAAACTCTTTGCTTCACACCAAATTAGAATATCAGGGTCAAGCGTGCCTCGGTCAGGGGCGTCTAAATCGCCTACTTTCAAAATGGTAATTTCAGGTAGTTGGTTTTTCAGCTGTTTACTGTAAGCGGTATCAACATTTTCATCCATCAAATACTTAAGCATTCTCTATCTCAAGCTGATGACGCAGTTTCTTCAGTTTTTCTACGACAGGAGACGGATTCTCCGCCTGGGATTTTCGTTGCTGTTCGCCCCATTCCAACCAGTCAGCGAGATACTGATCGGCAAACTGCTGGTTGTGAAAGTAGAAAAGCAATGTTGCATAAATCTGCTCTAGGGTAAGCGAAGGGTATGCTTGCGCAATATCATCGGGGGTTCGCTCACGATGCAGAAAGTCGTACAAAATTGTTTCAATACCGACCCTTGTTCCTTTCAGCCGAATATCGTTAGGGGCTAAGACAATAAAGTAGTCTTCAAGTGAAGTTTCTTTGGCTAGGCTAACATTGAGCTGATCAATTGCCTGGCTAAGAGAAGCTCCTTTTTCTCGTTGTCTTGCTTCCAAAAGGCGAATTTTCATTGTTTCACTTTTGAGCAAATGCGATGTTTCCAACTCAGATAGAATTTCTTGCCAGAGTTCGATGGGAATCAGCACGTCGGTTAATGAGCCCTGCTCGTTAGAAACGTATTGAACATTCGCTGTGTTCATAGCCTTTCAGTGATTGAAATTACAACTATGATAGTCAATTAATCAGATCGCTCGAACCCAAGATAGCCTCTGGGCGTAATAAACCAGCCCGCATGGGTAAGGCTGCTCTGGTTGCCGATCAGCACCGTGGTGAGCATATCGATGGGGTGGTTTAACATATCGCCTAATGTTGTCAGCACGATCTGCTCGTCGGGGCGATAGAGGGAGCGGGCTAGGGCGACAGGGGTAGCGGGCTGACGATGTTGCAAAAAGGTTTGCTGGGCAAACTGGATCTGCTCAGTGCGGGTTTTGGACTTTGGGTTGTAGAGGGCCACGATAAAATCGGCCTGGGCGGCAGCGCTCAGGCGCTTTTGAATGACGTCCCAGGGGGTGAGCAGGTCGCTGAGGCTGATGGCGCAAAAGTCGTGCATCAGGGGGGCACCGACCCGCGAGGCGGCGGACTGTAGGGCGCTGATGCCGGGGAAGATTTGCAGGGCAGGGGTTTCGCCATCCCACCCTTGGGTCTTGAGGGTTTCGAGGACGAGGCCGCCCATGCCGTAGATGCCGCAGTCGCCGGAGGAAATCACGGCGACGGTGAGGCCCCAGTTGGCCAAGGCAGTGGCGCGTTCGGCGCGCTGTCTTTCCTGGGTGATGGGTAGGGCTTCGATAATTTGGCCGGGGCGTAGCAGGGGACGGATTAGATCCACATAGAGGGTGTAGCCGATCACGACGTCGGCCCGGTTGATGGCGGCTTTGGCGGCAGGGGTGATTTGGTCGAGGCTGCCTGGGCCGGTGCCGACCAGGAGAATTTCGCCGGGGCGTCCGGTATATTCTGTTTCGGTCTGGGCGATCGCAACCGTAACCGCACCAGAGTAGTCGGGGTGGCGAATGATTTGTTTTTGGACTCGGAGGGCGGCGTCAGCCGGGTTTTGCTCAGCATCCTGAGGTCCCTCTGCCCCCCCATATTGGCTACCGTGTATACACAAGTACTGGGAACTAGCGTTTGCGGCTGGCTCACCCCCTCTAACTCCCCCTTGGTAAGGGGGAGGACTGGAGATTCCCCCCTTACCAAGGGGGGATTGAGGGGGGTTAATGCGGGATTTTGAGCCCTCTTCCGAGATGTGTATACACGGTAGCCCATACTGGGGGGGGCTAAGTTCGTTGGCGGCAACAATCGCGGCGGCCTCGGCAACGCTGCTGGTGCCCACTGCATTGGCAACGACTTCAGAGGAGTTGGGGACCGGAATGTCTTTTAATTGCGCTGCGGTGAAACATCGCAGCGGCCAGTTTTTAGCTTTGCACAGCTCAACCAGGCCGACTTCGTCGGCTTTGAGGTCGAGGGTGGCGATGCCTGCGATCGCACCCACCGCCAAATGGTTTTCACGAAATACTTTCTGAATAGCCTGCTCGATCAACGCCTGAGGCGACCCCCGCTCGCAGCCAATGCCGACCCATAGTACGCGGGGATGCCACTGCACTTTAGGGAGGGTCTTAGACGAGGGGCCATCGTCTGCGAACTGCCGCTGAATCGGACTAATCCAAATCCGAGCCTGGGGGTTTGGATATTGCTGACGATCTTGAAACTCTGGGAAGCCAAATTGAAAGGAATGGTGCTCAGGCAAAGCTTGCTGCCAAAGTTCACTGCCGCAGTCTTGAATGACTTGCACCGGGGCTGAGTTGGCAACTGCTGCGCTAACCCTTGTCCAATCACCACTACCTTTGACCCAGCCAAAGGGCTTCCCCATCACATCAACGCCAGACATGCCCAGGCGATGGGCGGCCCCTGTGATTACCGGCTGAGCTTCTAAACAGTGACTTATCTGCTGCGCTAAGCGATCGGCTCCGCCCTGGTGACCGCCGCAAAGGCTAATAACGTATTTTCCGGCTTCGTCAATCACGACCACGGCAGGGTCTGTGGCTTTATCGCGCAGCAGCGGGGCAATCAGGCGAACCACTGCACCGGTCGCCAAACAAAATACGAAGCTGTCGTAGGCTTGCCACTGCTGCGTTAAAAATTCACTTAGGGGGCTGTCATAGGTTTGGTAGGGAATGCCGAGGGAAGCGGTTTTGGCAGTGAGGCGATCAGAAATCCAAAGCTTGGCGCTGAGGGGTTGGCAGATCGGGGCCAGGCAGCGTAGGCCTTCGGCAGTGGTTGCGATCGCAGCGATAGACAAGCGGCTACACGACCTCAGACGACTTGCGTACCGTGGGCTGCGGCTGCGGTTGGAACTGGAACATGGTGTAGACCACGTTTCGGCGAATGCCAGTCATCATATCCAAAAAGACTTCGTAGCCTTCGCTCTTGTATTCAATCAGCGGATCTTTTTGACCGTAGCCACGCAGACCGACTGTTTCCCGCAGGGCGTCCATCTGCTGTAGGTGCTCGCGCCAGAGGGTGTCGATTTGCTGCAAGATAAAGAACCGCTCAGCCTCACGCATCAAGCCGGGTTTAATCTGATCGACCTGAGCTTCTTTGATGTCGTAGGCAATGCGAACCTGTTCTTTAAGAAAGGTTTTGATCTCACCCATAGACAGGTCTGATAGCTGCTCAGCGGTGAGGTCAGACAGCAGATAGACAAACTCCTGAGACTTACTGACAATGCTTTCGAGATCCCATTCTTCAGGCGGCAGCTCGGGGTTGATATAGGCTTCGACAATATCATCCATGGTTTGCTCGGCGTAGCCCATCACCAGCTCTTTGAGCTCTTGACCTTCCAGAACGCGCCGCCGCTCGGCGTAGATGGCGCGGCGCTGGTTGTTCATCACTTCGTCATATTCAAAGACCTGCTTACGGATGTCATAGTAATAGGTCTCAACCTTTTTCTGTGCCCCTTCGAGGGAGCGGGTGAGCATGCCTGACTCGATCGGCATGTCTTCTTCGACACGGAAGGCATTCATCAGCCCCGCTACGCGATCACCGCCAAAGATGCGCAGCAAATTGTCGTGCAAACTTAGGAAGAATCGAGTGGAGCCAGGGTCACCCTGACGACCGGCGCGACCGCGTAGCTGGTTATCAACCCGACGCGACTCGTGGCGCTCGGTGCCAATCACGTGCAAACCGCCGAGCTCAATGACTTCGTTGTGCTCAGCAGAGGTAAATTGTTCGTACTCTTTGTAAACCTGGTTATAGACTTCCCGCAGCTTTTGCAGCACCGGGTCTTCGATGGGGGCCTTTTCTGCGGCCACGGCAATTTTGTCTTCGGCTTCTAGCTCTGACAGGCTCTGCTCACCGTAGGTCTTAACAGCAAAACTGACCGCCTCTTTGAGCGCACTTTCGGCCTCAGCCGACAGCTCAGTTGGGAAAATCTGAGGCGAGGCTTTCCAGGTTTTTATTTTTTTGCCGGGTTGAAACCCTTCAGCCTGTCGCCGATCTCTGACCGCAGGCACTTTCTTGGCGACGCCAAAGCCTTCTTCCTCTTCAGGCTTTACCAGGCGTGGCATGAAATATTCGCGCACTTTGAGACGAGCCATATATTCGGCATTACCGCCCAAAATAATGTCGGTGCCTCGACCCGCCATATTGGTGGCGATGGTGACGGCTCCGCGACGACCAGCCTGGGCGACGATCTCCGACTCACGCTCAACGTTTTCGGGCTTTGCATTCAGCAGATTATGCTCGACCCCAACCTCCTGCAGCAGGGCTGAGAGCACTTCTGATTTTTCAACACTGGTGGTGCCCACCAGCACAGGGCGGCCCTTTTCGTGCATTTCGGCGCATTCCTGTGCGATCGCACGCCACTTGGCCTCTTCGGTCTTGTAGACCACATCGGCAATATCCCGCCGCGCGATCGGGCGGTTGGTCGGCACAATAGTGACTTCGAGGTTGTAGATTTTCTCAAACTCGGCTTCTTCGGTCTTAGCCGTACCGGTCATGCCAGACAGCTTGGGATACAGCAAGAAAAAGTTTTGGTAGGTGATCGACGCCAGGGTTTGGGTCTCGGGTTGAATCTCAGCGTGCTCTTTGGCCTCGATTGCCTGGTGCAGGCCATCGCTCCAGCGACGCCCCTGCATGACCCGTCCGGTAAACTCATCTACGATCACCACTTCGCCATTGCGCACGATGTAGTTAACGTCTTTGACAAACAGCTCTTTGGCCTTGACCGCATTGAAAATATAGTGCGCCCACGGGTCTTTAGGATCGTACAAATCCTGAACGCCCAGCAGATTTTCAGCCTTCTCAAAGCCTTCGTCGGTGAGCAGCACGTTCCGCGCTTTCTCATCAACTTCGTAGTCAGTTTCCGCTTCTAGCGCTCGGGCTGCCTCAGACGCTTTGACGTATTTCTCGCTAGGTCGCTCGACCTGCCCTGAGATGATCAGCGGCGTGCGCGCCTCATCAATCAAAATCGAGTCAACTTCGTCAATAATGCAAAAGTTAAACGGTCTCTGCACCACGTCTGGCAAAGCCGTTGCCATGTTATCTCGCAGATAGTCAAAGCCAAACTCGCTGTTGGTGCCGTAGGTAATATCGCAGGCATAGTTTTTCTTCCGGTCAGCGGGGCTCATCCCCTGCTGGATGAGCCCTACACTCAGACCCATGAACCGGTGAACCTGTCCCATCCACTCCGCGTCACGGCGGGCCAGGTAGTCGTTCACCGTCACAATATGAACCCCTTTACCCGAGAGCGCATTCAGGTAAGACGGCAGGGTTGCCACCAGGGTTTTACCTTCCCCGGTTTTCATTTCAGCGATCTGACCGTCGTGGAGCACCATGCCCCCAATCAGCTGCACATCGTAGTGGCGCAGCCCCAGCACTCGCTTGGAAGCCTCTCGAACCACCGCAAACGCTTCCGGCAAAATATCATCCAGGGTTTCGCCCTTTTCTAACCGCTCCCTAAACTCGACGGTCTTAGCCGACAGTGCCTCGTCAGACAGGGCCTGAACGTCTTCTTCATGCAGGCCAATTTCTTTGACATCGGGTTGATATCTTTTGAGCTTGCGGGTGTTGGGATCGCCAAAGAGTTGTTTCAGCATGTCGAGCTAACGGTACAGCGGCTACGCAGGGTATAAATGTCCCCTTACCTATCGTATATAAGTGGTGTAAACCTGGGGAGGCATTTTAGAGGACGGTTTACCTCACCTCAAGGCATAGCCTTTCAATGGTATCACCACCCACTACTCTCTACCCTCTACTCACTATCCCCTAGCGTCCAGTCTCGAAAGCTGAAGGACTCTGCGCTGGGGTGACAGCTAATGCAGGTCGCTAAGCTGGGGGTTTGGGGAAAATCAAGATTGGGGTGCAAGGCCTGGAAATAGGTTGACTCGCTGACTCGGAAGGGGAGTACCCGCTGATTTTGCTGGGGGCGTGAATAAATCGCCAGGTAATCTAAGACCAAACGGGCGTTAAACCGGGGCAGTGGCTCAAGCTCAACCCCGTAGTGGCGGGTGTCGGTGAGTAGAACCCGCCAGGTCTGCTGAGGCAGAACGGCAGGCGGCAGGGCAATGTGGCAGCTACCGCAGCTTTCTAGATAAAAATCTTGGCCCGGCTGATATCGAGGGGTGACTGGCTCCATGGTATCAACGAGCCTGGTGTCAACGAGCCTGGTGCCAACGAGATTGGCGCTCGATGCGTTTGCTAGGGCAGCTCCCTCGGCTAACCTTTCAGAGGCCAGGGCCTGGGATAGCCCTATCCCCAGGCATAAAAAAGTGACGGTGGCGAACCCGACCAGCAGCGATCTCAGCCGCAAACGACGGCGGGGTAACGGCAAAATTCGCTTAGCCATGTCAGCCATAGTTGTCATGAAATCTTGGGGTTTAGTTCAATTTAGTTGGGGTTTCCCGATGCTGATTCTGATTGTGACAGATTATGCTAGAGAGCGTCCTGGCTTGGGTCAAGCAGTCTCGTTTCAAGGAAAGCATTTGATGGATTTTCGGCATATTCAGTTTTGCTACACTGAGACCTTTTCTGCTGATGCGCTCGTCAAACTACGACAGCTGTTTGATAAGGCTGCTTTCTGGGCAAAAGAGCGCCAGGATGATGATTTACAGGTTGCGATCGCCCACAGCCATCCGGTGGTCACTGCTTGGGATGGTGAGCAGATGATTGGCTTTGCTCGAGCGACCTCAGACGGCGTCTATCGGGCCACCATTTGGGATGTGGTCATTGACCCTGACTATCAGGGGGCTGGGCTGGGCCGTAAGCTGGTGCAAACGGTGCTTAGTCATCCCCACGTTAGTCGGGCAGAGCGGGTTTATCTGATGACCACAAACCAGCAGCGCTTTTATGAGCGCATCGGCTTCGTAGAAAATCAAACCACGACCATGGTGATTTTCAACGAGCCGTATGAAGATGCGTTGGCGCTGAGTCGGGAAGAAACCGCAGATGTTTTTCGCTGAGACTCAAAACTCTCAAGGCGTTACTCTGTTTGGCCTTCTTCCTTTTCTAGCTTTTCCCGCGACTCTCCCCAATAGGCGCTGTAGGTCCAAGCTTCTTTAGACCCCTTGTCTTCGGTTGTCCAGCGATAGATGGCAATTTTAGGGTTGACCCCAACCTCAATCAGTTTGGCCCCCATGTAATACTCTGTCTGGGTAAATGTGCGCTGTTTAAAGAACTCAGACTGACCTTTTGGGATCATCTTGGTGATATGGGCCTGGGTTGGTTTTGCCATCTTTGATCGTGACTTTGACTTAGAAGCCCCATTATAAAATGAGGATGGCGAACAAATTTAGTCAAAACTCGGCAGCTATACTGTCGTTGCCATGGTTTTTACCAAGCCAGCCAGGCCAATTTCGCTACAAACTTCGTAGAACTTGATCTGAGGGGGTTTTACAAACAGGCTCGAAATTTCTTTGAGCGCGGCTTGGTAGTCGGCATCTTGACAGTCATCCATGTCGCCAATGTCATCCCACAAAATGACAGCAATGCCGCGGTCAGTGCCGGGCTCTTGAAGCAAATAAGCCCCCTTAAACCCGCAGCTGTTTCGATAGGCAGAAACCGCTTTTTCGTAAAGCTGGCGAGCTTCAGAAAAGCGCCCTGGCTGAAACTCACCAATCGCAACATAGGCTTGTTTGTGCTTCAAAAAATCGGAAAATTCGCTCATGGTCTTTGGCCTCCTCGAGGGGCGATAGATCTACGCTGTAGATCTGTGTTGTAGACTCAGTTTGACGCAATCATTCAACACAAGAACTCTTTCTTAACAATCCGTTTTCGATTCTTAAACCTTGGCCATATCCAGACGAACCCCAGAAACGTCAAAACTCTGGCATAATCTCTATCTCAAAGGGATTTGCAGTGCCTTAAAAAGAGTGTCTTAAAAAGACCGTATTTGCGCAAAAACGTGTTTAAGCGAGTGGGGAATCAGGGGGATGAAGCGTTCAGCATTGCTTCGATATCTAAGTTTGGGGACGGGGGCAGCTGTTGTTCTACCCGCCTGCAACCGGCTTGAGACCTTCACGTCTAAGCTGCCTTTAAACGCCGCTAGCTCACCCGAGGAGCCAGCCCTCTCCTCCACTGAGGCCGTTTCAATATCTTTTCCGCTAGAAGAAACGTGGAAGGTCGCGACGACGACGGGGTATTACCCATTTGTGCAGCAGCCTCAGCCTGACCAGTTTGAGGGTTTTGACGTTGACCTATTGAGCGCGATCGCAACCGTAGCGGGGGTTGAGCTGCAGTGGCAAAAGCAGTCCTTTGACAGCCTGATTCCGCTCTTGCAGGGGGGGCGTGCCGATGTGGCCATTGGCGCACTTGCCATTACCGAAGCGCGAGCTGAGCTGGTGAGTTTCTCTGAGCCTTATTTCATGTCTGGCCTAGCGATTGCCACCCCCTCTGAGGGTGAGAATGGCAAGAATTTTAAGGCGCTAGAAGATACAACCATTGCGGTGCAGCTCGGGACTGCCGGAGCTCAGGCCGCCGTGGATATCCCAGGGTCAACGATCAAAACCTACAGCTCGGCGTTTGCGGCATTGCAGGCGGTGGTAGACGGCGCAGCAGACGCTGCAATTACAGATTTTCCACTGATTTTAAGCGCGATCTCATCTGAGCAAATCACCGGCATCCAACTTGCCAGCAAACGCCTCACGCGTGAACCCTTCGGCATTGCCGTCCCCAATAAAAAATCAGATAGCCTGGTGGCGATCAATCAAGCCCTGGCAATTGTTCGAGAGAACGGACAATATGGGCAGATTTATCAGAAGTGGTTTGGGGTAGAGCCAGGGTAGAAGGCGAAGGGAAAAGGCGAAGGGGGAAAGGCGAAGGGGGAAAGGCGTATAGCCCAAGGGGCATTCAAGAAAAGCGTTCGCGAAGCTATGCCGAAGGCTTTAGCCATGCCCCTTGGGCTATAGGGCGAAGGGGGGGAATCGTAGGGATACGTCAACTTGATGCGCTGGTGTAAAACCGTAGGGCGAATCGCCAGAAGCTGCGAGAGATTTGCAGCAGCACAGCGGCTAATACCGCCGAGCCTAGTAGCCAGCTTCCCTCAGTGCGATTCAAAATTGTCTGGGCAGGCACCGTGGTCAAAAAAGCAACCGGAATTACAAAGGTAAAGAAAAATCGGTACGCAGCTGGAAACGCCACAATCGGGTAGCGCCCCGCGTCAAGCAGCCCCCGCAGCACCTCAGTCACATTGTAGATTTTGACAAACCAAATACTCGTAGCCCCCAGCATAAACCACAGGCTGTATAGGCTCAGCAACCCTAGCAGCAGCGGTGGAACGCCCAGCAAATACCGTACCGGCGATAGCCCCAGCTGACGCCCGGCGTAGAATAAGATACCAAGCCCAAAGACAACATCTGGTAGACCCCAGGGGGAAATTGTGCGAGTGGATAGCCAAAACTGAGAGCTGATCGGCTTCAGCAAGACAAAATCGAGAGTGCCCTCTTGAACGTGGTCGACAATGCGATTGAGGTTAGGCGTCAAAAATGTGGCTGAAAACCCCTGGAGCATGGTAAAAATCCCCAGCACCACCAGCGACTCTGCCCACGACCAATTTTGGAACTCGTAGCCGGTGCGGTAAAACAAAAATAGCCCGAAAATATTGCCAAACAGTGCGGCTAGACTGCTGACAGCAGCGATCACAAAATTGAGGCGATATTCTAGCTCAGCTGCGATCGCAACGCTCCAAAATAGTTTGAGTACGCGCCAGTAACGTCCCATAAAAATTAGAAAAGAGCGAAGCAGGTGACGTTTTAACTATAGGCGAATTTTGTTAAGGATAGTAGGTGATGGCCCTCACCTATTACCCACTACCCATTACCCATTACCCACTACCCATTACCCCAAAACAGATGTTATTTATTGTTTGTGACTTGCTATTTGCCACTAACCCATCCCCCCTCACTTTTCCCCACATATCCCTCTAACTCGTCTTGCAAACGACACCGGGCTCGGGCGATACGAGACTTGACAGTGCCGAGAGAAACTTTTGTGATCTCAGCGATCTCATCATAGGTGAGACCTTTAATTTCTCTCAGTATAATGGTTTGTTGAAAAATCTCGGGCAGTTCTGCGATAGCGGCCTGCAGCCGTTCGTAAAACTCTTGCGTCATCATAGTCTCAATAGGCCCAGGTCCCTCTGCCGCAACCTCCCAATCCATCGGGCCTTCGTCAGTTTGCCGAGAGGCATCGAGTGAGACGATGCTGGCAAAACGCTTACGTTTGCGCAGCGTATCGTAAAACAAATTGGTTGCAATGCGGCTCAACCAAGGTTTAAAGCGGTTGGGCTCTTTGAGCCGAGGGATATATCGATAGACCCGAATCCAAATCTCTTGACTGAGATCAGCTCGATCTGAAAACTCTAAAGAGAAGTGGTAAAGGAGCTTGTCGACATGGGACTGATAGCGCCGTATGAGCTCGGCAAAGGCGACCTGATGAGGATGCTGTTGTTGACAATAACAGACAAGCTCAGCATCTGATAGGTGTCTTAACTGTTGGATAGCTGACTCGACCGAAGCAGATTCTGCTGCAACAGCACAGACTTCAACAGTAGGCACCTCAACCGCGCCCGATGCGGCTGCACTGACTTGGGCAAACGCTACTCTCTGACCTCGAGTAGCTAGCGATTTAGGGTGGTGATGGAATACTTGAGCGACAGTCACTTGGGCAACAGCCATAGGTAGCAAATTGAATGAAATTGGCGCATGTGATCGAAGGGCACTCAGATAAGCGGGGATACTCAGGGGAAATACTTAATTTCGCCTAAAACCAAAGTAGTAAAAGTCACGTACCTGACACATCCGCCAACGTGCGGATGCTGTTCCTTAAAGGTGCTGTGTTTTAAGGGATCCGAATATAAAGGAAAAACTTGCAGCCCATTTAGAACCGTATTTTTACGGTTTTTGCCTGAAAAAAGGATAAAAGTTTAACCTAAAAGCGGGCTTAGCTTTAGCCAAGCTTTATCAAAAAGAGTTGCCTATGCGCCCATGCCAGAATACTGCTTTAAACCCCGTCGCCAGAGCCATCGATTTAGACAGCCAAACAAAATGCTCCAGCCCAGCATTGTCAGCAGCCCCCGAGCCAGATCAACAGGCAGACCCACCAATAAACTCGCTGGAAAATAGATCAAGTAGGGAAACGGGGTCCACAGCGCTACGGTACGCACCGCTTCGGGAAACAACGACAGGGGGGCAATCATCCCGGAGAAGAAGATGTAAAACAAAAACGAAAATTGCTCAATGGCCGTTGCTCGCTCTACCCAAAATGCCCCCATCGCGTAGGTATACTGCATCAAGAAACGCAGGCAAAATGACAGCAAAATGCCGACAAATCCCCAAAACAGACCGTAGGGGGTCGGCACCCACAGCGCGTCAGGGTAAAGCACAAAGAATAGCACCACCAGCACCGCCGCAAACGGCAGCCGGGCAAACCGCTCGGCAAAATGGCTCAAGAAATGTCGCCAGCCAGGATCCAAAGGCTGTAGCAGCAGCGGTGATAGTTTGCCCTGCAACACCTGTCGCTCAAAATCCCAAATTACCCAGACCACTGTGAACTGCCGCACAATAAAGACGGCCAAAAAGTAGCGCACAAACTCAACCGGAGACAGCCCAAACTGACCGCTTTGAGCAGCCTGGGTCCAAATCCCCATCAGGATGATCGGCAGCGACCCAGACAGCACCCAAAACATTAGCTCAGCCCGATATTCCACCATGTAGGCGTAGTAGACCGAGATTAGCACTTTAGCAATATTGGCTGCTCTGGCGATTTGCCGCATTAAGATACCCCACTGATTGCACTCTTGACTAGCATAAGCTGGTTTTGGGATCGGGAAAGGTGGGAGAGACCTACCCATCACCCATTACCCATTACCCATTACCCATCACCCATCACCCACCACCCGCATTCCCCTCTTACCTTGACCAGTTAGGTCTGCTGGCACAGTCAGGATAAAGAAACCTGGATAAATGTCCTAAAAGAGAGACAGAGGTCAAGACATTTTTTTGGCATCCTTTCCACTTTTGGAAGCCTTGCTGCATAAACGGTAAGGCGTTTTTGAAGGTTGCCATCCAAAGCATCGTTTTGGGGCAACCGTGGGATCAGGTTTAAGCATCGGACAAGGTCTAAATTTTGAGTTTTGAGCAGGTATTTTAGAGCGATTCAACAAGCAGGAACCGTGGGTCACAGTGAGAAGTTATCGCAATCGCCTTAGTCCTCTATGCGCGGTTGTGAGCCACGGCGCTATCGATTTAAGCACTTGCCTCCACTCAACACTTAAACCTTAAAACTATTCCTAACCGGGCGCTCAGGATGAAGGGACGCAAGCTACTGCAGCTGTATGCCAGCGGACGCAGAAATTTTAGTGGAGAATATTTGCAGAGTCAGTCATTTAAAGGACAAAATCTGACCGGTATTGATCTGCGGGGGGCCGATATCCGGGGGGCGAACTTTCAAGGGGCCAACCTGACCAGGGCCAATTTTCAAGGGGCCAAAGCCGGGTTGCCGATGCGCTGGAGGGGGGCCTGGAGCGTCATGGCTTGTTTGCTGGCGGCGGTCGCAGGTTTTCTCTCGGGCTATGGGGGTGATTTGATCACGTTGTTGCTGGCCTCTGTCACCCCTGGCAGTGCCTTGGCCGGCTGGGGCGCGCTGCTGCTACAGGGGATTTTTTTTGCGATCGCACACCTGCGCGGGCTCACGGTCGGGTTTAAGACGGTAGCGGCGACCCTCGCGGTCTTAATTACAGCGACGATTGCAGCGGCGCTACTGCTGGCGGCGACGGGGGACGTGTCGATCCTGTTTCCTGAGGCTTTTTATATTGTGTTCTCGTTTGCGATCGCGACCTCTCTCACGGTGGCAGTTGCGTTCATTTTGTCTGTTGCTGTGGCTGTAGCCTCAATGGTGGCAGGGGCCGCTGCTGTGGTCGCGACAATCTCAACGGCGGTGGGGGTAGCCAGCGGGGCGGTGTTTGCAGTGGCCCTGGCGTTGACGGTAACGATTCAGGCCGGGGTCGCCATTGCGACTGCGCTAGCCACAATCGGGTTCAGTACCTATCTGGGCTGGCAGGCCCTGCTCGGATTGCCCCAGCATCACCTCATTGTCTCCGTTGCCGCTGCCAGTGCTGCCATCGGCGGTACCGGCTTTCGGCGGGCTAATTTGACCGATGCCGACTTTACCCACGCCCAGCTCAAAAGCACCGACCTGAGACAGGCGACCCTGATTCGCACACGATGGCGAGGAGCCGTTTTTCTGTCGCTGGCCCAGGTGGGTGATAGCTATCTGCAACATTCTGTGATCCGAGCTTTGGTGGTCACCGGGCAGGGGCAAGGTCTGACCCTGGGCCAGCGGCCCCTTGACCTGCGGGGCATCAACCTGGCGGGGGCAAATCTGAGCAACGCTGACTTTACCGGCGCAACCCTCAAGGATGGAACCCTGCAAGGCGCAAATTTGAATGAGGCCACCCTGACGTTAGCCAACCTCAACCGAGTCAATCTGCAAGATGCTGACTGCTCTGGGACCAAGTTTGTCCAGACCCAGCTGCACGAAGCGGACCTGACCGGTGTTTGCCTGACTGGGGCGACCCTCGAAGATTGGGGTATCACCACCGCCACTCAGCTTAGCGGCATCCGCTGTGACTATGTGTTTATGCGCCTGCCTCGGGATGGGGAACCCAGCACCAACCCCCACCGTAAGCCCGATGCCTGGGACACCAACTTTGAACCGGGCGAGTTTACCGATTTCATCACCCCGCTGATCAACACCCTCGACCTATATCACAACCAAACCGTAGACCCCCGCATTGTTGCCGTAGCCTTTAATGAGCTGCGAGAAAATAATCCTGATAGCCAGTTAGAAGTTATCTCAATGGAGCGGCGAGGCAAGCGTCGCGACAAGTTTTTGTTTCGAGCTGAGGCAGCACCCCAGGCAAATCTGGCCGAACTCCATGCTCAATATTTCGATCGATACCAAGAGCTGTTGGCGCTGCCCCCCCAAACCCTGGTAGCGATTTTAATGGAAAAAGAAAGCCAAACAACTCTGCTGGCCAACATGGTGAGTACGGCGGTCAACCGTTCAAATATTTATGCCAAAAACTATCAAAACCAAGGAGGTACTGTGTCAAACACCCCTCAGATCAATCAAACCTTTCAAGGGCCGGTGAGCGGCGTTGCTGGCAATGTCCAGGGTGACCAAACCGTCTATGCCCCTGAGCGACAATCTCTGGCGGACGCGGCCGCTCAAATTCAGCAGCTATTAAGACAGCTGGCGACAACAAACCCGGCGGCTACCGAAGTTGACCAAAAAGCCTTTGTAACGGCGGCCCTACCTCCTAATGCTAAGCAGCGACTGATCAAGGCCCTCAAGCAGGGTGGCAAAACGGCGCTGTCTGAGCTGTTAGACAATGTTTATGTCAACGTGGCAGTCGCCGCTATCGAGGGCTGGGCTGGGGAATAGGGCAACCGTTTTCTCTTATTACATAAAATCATCGATGTCTGCAAAGGCTTCGGGCGTTAGCCCGGTGACCCAGTCGTTTAGCTCTTCGACCTTGTCTTCGGCCACCGCTGTTTCTAGGCAGGCGTTATCTAAATGGCTAGCAGCGGCAGAAATCTGACGATTTGATTCGGAGTCGGGCAGGTTACGCATCAGCTCGCCCATGGCAAACAACACTGCGGTACACCCGTGCTGTTCGGTCAGTTGTTTTAGCTGGTCTTCAAATTGTGCGATCGGGTTTGTCATGGCTTGTGTAATGGCTCTAAATTAAAGGGCTCTAGATTGGCTCCCGTCTCAAATACGCGACCAATCACTGCTTCGACGGGCGGATCGGCAACGGTGAGATCTTTGACATCCAGGTCAGCGAGGAGGTGTGACACGGTTGGGGTGAGGTTGTCTCTCTGCACGATAAAAACAGCTTTGCACCCTTCTAAGATGCTGAGCTCGCCATACTCACTGAGTTTCTCGGCGGGGAGACTGCAATCAAACTCGACGGTCACTTCGCGATAGGGGGCAAAGCGATCGAGCAACCCGTCTAAACGACCGTCATAAATCAGCTGACCCTGGTGGATGAGCAAAACGCGATCGCAAAGGGCCGTGATATCAGCCATGTAGTGGCTGGTCAGTAGCACGGTTGCCTGATAGCGCTGGTTATATTCTTGCAGAAATTCGCGCACGGCAACCTGGGCATTCACATCGAGCCCTAGGGTCGGCTCGTCTAAAAACAGAACCTGGGGGCGATGGAGCAGCGCCGCCAGCATTTCGGCTTTCATCCGTTCACCGAGGGAAAGTTTGCGCACTGGCTGGGTGAGTTTGTCTTTAAGGCTGAGCATCGTGGCCAGCTCGTCCACGCGATAGCGTAGCTCTTTAGGGGTAATGCCGTAGATCGCTGCGTTAATACGCAGGGAGTCGAGGGTTGGTAAATCCCAAATGAGCTGCTGCTTTTGCCCCATCACCAGGGTGATTTTTTGCAAAAACTTGGGCTCCCGCCGAAACGGCGTGTAGCCCGCCACGCTGACCTGACCTGATGAGGGATGGATCAGCCCGGTCAGCATTTTGAGGGTGGTGGTTTTGCCCGCCCCGTTTGGCCCTAAAAAGCCCACCACCTCCCCCGGCTCGATGTGAAAGGACACCTGCTTAACGGCTTCTACGTTGCGATACTGACGACGAAAAAAATGCCGGATCGTCCCTTTGAATCCGGGCTCTTTGACCGCTACCGGATAAACTTTGCCTAGATTGTTGACGTCGATCATTGACATAAACTCTTAGTCTTTATCCGGATTTCACATCCGTCCATCGCTTTTTGTAGGTAATGATGCTGAGTGAGTCACCCCCTGGCAACCGCCAGCGGTTTCACTGTTCCCTTTCTACAGTAGCGATAAACGTCAAATCGTTGGCATTGGAGTAACCCCCAGCCCCATGAATAATTCTAAGCAGACTTCACGTAAGCCTGTCACAGACAGTGCTGGCAGTAACCAAACAAATTCGCAATCTACGTCTAAAAATAATAGCAACCCCACGCCCTCCACAGAGACCGATCAGGACTCGACCTGGGAGGTCTTGATGCGTCCGGCCTAGGCGTAAAACAGTTTTGGGTTCTGAGTTTTGAGCTGGGCGATTCAACTCCGGATATCTCTAGATATATTGTGTGCCCCGCAGGCAAACTCAATTAACCGGATGTGGTAACCGGATGCGGTAACCGGATGTGGCCTCACTTGAAACTCAAAACTCAAAATTAAAGACTTCCCTCCTCCCCTTATTTAAGATGACTGATTTATACAAGACAAACGATCTAAACAGCAATTTATATAACAAGACTCAACATCCTGGGGCTAAACCGACTGAGGTTCAGTCTAAGGCCCGATCCGAGGCCCGGTCTGGGGCCCAATCTGCACCCCAGCCTGAGCCCGATCTGATTGACGCACTCAACTGTTATTATGAGCAAGCACTAGACTGTGCCAGGGCTGGTCAAAATGAGGCTGCGATCGCAGTTTACCGCGAAGCTATTCAAGCTTTTCCTAACGAAGATGGCCCCTACATCGCCCTAGGTGATTTTTTGATTGACCAGCAGCACTATGATGAGGCCATCGCGACCTTTGAAGCGGCGCTGCGGTCGGCCAATATTCAAAACCGTTTGTTTTATCGCAGCTATGCCAATGCTCTGTTTGCCAAAGGAAATTACAAAGCAGCGGCGACCGTTTATGACCAGGTGATTGCCAAACACCCCAGCGACTATAATGCACACACTCGACGGATTGTTTTACTCGCGATGGCGGGTGAGCTCGCCGTGGCCAGCACTAACCTGATTGGCCTGGCTCAGCATAGCGAAGATATTGCCTATCTCGTCGATGAGGCAGTCGCCCAGACGATGGCCGTTTATCAGCAGTACACCGCTGGCATCCGGCTTTTTCAAACCGTGCTCAATCGTATTGGGCAGGCCCACTCCCCCGTGCGCATCGCGAATATTCACAAAGCGTTAGGGTCGCTGTGGATCGATCATAACCAGCCCGGCGGGGCGATCAGCCACCTCAAATCTGCCCAGGCCATCTATCAAGAATATGGGATGACGCACGAAGCCGAGGTCGCCGAGGCGATGTTGGAGTCAATCCATTAGGCAAACGGACGCTGGGGAGATGTAAATTTTCTACGCTCCCTTGTGCACACGTCAGAAAGATCAGAGATTTTGTTGACCCATCAGACATCCTCAGTGAATGATTGTGACAACTAATGATTGTGACAATGGGTTCCCAAAAAGAAGTTTTAGAAAATCTGTAGAGCTTAGGAAGGCCTTGTCAATCTGCAATCAAATGATATCTTGCTTCCAGAACGGGTGATTGTTGATTGGCGATTGGCGATCAACAAATAACAAATCACCCGTCACAAAGAACACTCCCTGTGATTGGCGATGGGCGTTTTGGAACAAATAACCCGTCACCAATAAGGTGGGGATTAGTTTAAATCCGGAAACTTTAGGCCTGGTCAATCGAATTTTCATAGCGCCTTAAAATCTGCTCGATACAGTTTCCAGTCAATTGCAATCAAACTGCCTGTCATCAGAAGATACTTGCAGTTATTGGCTTCTATATCTTTATCAGCTTCTATATTTTTTAGCTGTCCTCTAGCTGCCATCTGAGTCAGCTGATATAAAAAATCTGGCGTTGCCGCTCTCCGGTATGCCTACAAATTTCTTACGACGCGGCAAATTTAACGGACTCAGAATCGAGCCTATTGTAACAATACAAAGCGCTGCCTAATCACCATGAACAGACAGAAATTGAATAGACGAAAATTTACTAGATTATCCCTATACTTTCTCGCCAGCCTAGCGGTCGTTGGCTGCACTCAAGGGTCAGATTCATTCACCGAAACTGCCAGCCCATCGAGTGAGAGCGCTCTCACGATCTGGTGGCAAGAGGGGTTTTATCCTGAAGAAATTGACGCCCTTTCTCAAATTATTGCTGAGTGGGAAACAGAGAATGAGACTCAAGTTAACCTAACGGTGATCCCTCAAAAGGATATTCTGCAAGAGGTTGAGAATGCGATCGCAGACGGCACCCCGCC